>JAVBTI010000167.1:0-3396 GCA_031556255.1 Deferribacterales bacterium
ACACTTCTTTCCACGCTGCTCCCCAAAACACCGCGGGTAAAATTTCTTCCCGACGGCAAAGTTCTGCTCATAGGAAACGACGACAAGCAGTTCAACTTTTATTTCTTCGACAGGGAAAAACAGACGGGTGAGTTTTCCATAGATTACTCCTATGGGCAGCTCGTGTCAGTGACACAGTTCAACGGCGACCTTTGGCTGGAATTTCGCTATATGACCTCACCGTATGAAGAAGAGTACACCATCGTCAGGGCAAACGCTTCCAACATTGAGATTGTGGCCTCTTTTCCGCGGGAAAGTTACTCCCACGATCTGCCCTACCACCACCTTTTTGTCAACGACGGGATGCTCTTCCTGCATCTTATCCGGCACAATCGCCTGCACCACTACCGGATTGTAAACGGCGTGGAGGAGATTGACGTCATGGAAGGAGGCAAATGGTACCTGTGCGGCTCTTACCCCATGTGTATCGTGGGGCGCACACTGGAGCTGTATGATCAGTCGCTGAATATCTGCAATACCATTGAATACGATTATGAAATAGACGAGCTGCTCTACGCCAGCTCCGAAAACCCCGGCTTTATGGCGGCAACTCTCACTGATCTGCCTCAGGAGCACACCGCCCTGTTCGTATACCACAAGGACAGCCAAACGGCACATATAGCGTACATAGAACACGCTGTGGCCGACATGGGCGTATCAGCCGGGCGTGTGTGGATCAATCCTTACGGGTTCCATATCCAGCAAGATCTTGGCGGCTGCATGGTGTTTGACCGATTCGCCTGGCCTCTATACATACATATGCGGACAAAGGGGGCCGGCGCTAACGCTATCGGCGCTTACCCGCCGCCGTTCCATAGAAGCGAAGGGATATACCCCATGGCGGACGGCATGACACTGGTGGCGGAAGCAAACAGGCTCCTGATACTGGATTACAACTGCCGGGCGGTTCAGGATATACCGATCGCACACCCTGAGTGTTTCGCCGTTTCCGGCGACGGCGATAAAATAGCCGTGCTTGGCATAGACCGCGCCAAATACAAACAGGATGAGGTGTCAACTCATACGGATATTGCTCTTGACCTCTATCAGTGGAACGGCGACGCCGGCGGCGGAAAAGTCATCGAGATGGTGAATTTTCAACGTTAACTGCGGCGTGTGTAACGGTATAAATTAAATCAATACGGCACTCATCACTCCCCGCAGGAGGAGTCGAATCTGCGAAAGCGGATTCGGTGGGTTTAAGGCACACGGTGCCGCACGCGGAGCAATCCGCAGCAGGGTTTTCCTGCGAAGGGATACGAAGTGCGGGCGAGTAACGCAGCGCGGGTTTCCCGCGCGAGTATAAAGCGGCTATATGAGTATAATCGAAGAAATAATTAAAAAGTTCGAAAAGCTGACTTACAGCATAGAAAACGACGGGCACAGCGAGGAAAAGCTCCTGCGCACGGAGTTAAACGGCCACAATGTACTCAAAAACACCCGCATATCGCTCACAGAGTGCCACATAATCGCGTGCATAGGTGCAAACGGCAGCGCAAACGGCACATTTATAGCAAAAACACTGAACATTACCAAGGGCAGTGTATCCAAGACCGCTGCGAAGCTCACGGAAAAAAACCTTATCAATACCGAGCGCCTGCCCAACAATAAAAAAGAGATTCACTACACGCTGACCCGGCTTGGGCAAGAGCTTTACAGGCTGCATGAAAATATGCACGGCAAGGCAAAGGACGAGTTCGCCCTTAAACTTGAGAAATTCACCGCCGGAGAGCTTAAAACAATCAGAGCATTTTTAGATATTATTAATAAATAATAGAGATCATATCTTTAGCGATTGTCGGCCGGTGCGCGCGCAGGGGGATGCCGTCCAGGCAGACCGCCGAAAAGCTTAGGGCTTGTAAGCCGAAAAATGCTGCTTTATCGTTACACCCTCCGGTCAGAATGAAACGCCGGGCGAGACAAAGGGACGGCACCGCCCGGGTAATAATTACTTCTTCATGCTGTAAAGGAAATCTTTCACTGTTTTCTCATCATCCGCGCTTACAACAAGGCCGTGTTTCTTCATACGCTCAATTGTGGCATCCCATTTGGCACTATCATATTTTTTGTTATAAATGATTGCCGTTGAATGACACTTTTTACAATTTTTCTCAATTGCGTCGTTCTTCTTCTGCTGGGCGAACGCCGGAATACTCAGCAATGTTGCCAGCAGCGCTATTAAAATAAATGTCCTCATAAAGCCTCCATTACAAAATGTGAACTCCATAAAGCAGAGTACACCAATTAATATATTCCTGCCACTGATATTTTACCATCTATAAAATGGGCCGGCGATAATGGGTTAAATCAATCAGGAAAAACTTTAGACAGTTTGACGGGAACGGCGGAGCCTTTTTGAAGCACGCCCAGAGCTGTAAGCCTGCCGTCCGGAGAGAGCAGCAGGCACTTTCCGCCGGCGCCGGTGTCCGGCAGAGACAGGTAATCCGCAGCTTTGGGGGAGATGCCGTGCATAACGGCGTTTACAGCCCCAGGCTTCAACACGGCTTTGGGTAGATCCAGCACATCCTGCACATGGAGCACAAGCTCCGCCCCACGCCCTTCACCCGCGATACATTTTATATCATCAAGTTTATGGGCGTCTTTCATATGGAAACGGCCGCTGCGGCTGCGGATGAGGCCGCTCATGGCGGCGTGGGAACCGAGCCTGTTCCCCATTTCGTTTATTATACTGCGCACATAGGTGCCTTTCCCGCAGTCGACCACAAAAACGCCGTCCGGATAGTTATAGGACATAAGTTCTATTTTGTATATTTTCATGGGAGCCGTTCCCGCGTCTTCAAGCTCTCCTTTCCGCGCCAGATCGTAGGCGCGGACGCCGTCGATCTTTTTAGCTGAAAACGCCGGTACAATCAGCTCAGGCTCCCCGATGAACCCAGCCAGTACCTCTTGGATAGATGCCTTGTCCGGCCTCACATCCGAGGTGCGCAAAACGGAGCCGGTGGTGTCGAAAGTATCATAAGCCGCCCCCAGCCTGAAATTTGCTATATACTGCTTGTCTTCCGCCGTGAGGAGGTCGGCAAACCTGGTGGCATGCCCGAGACATATCGGCAGCACCCCTTCCGCCATGGGGTCAAGGGTGCCGGTATGCCCGGCTTTTTTGACCTTGAATATGGAACGCACCCGCGCCACAACCTGGAAAGATGTTACCCCGGACTCTTTATAAACGTTGACTACGCCGTTCATCTGTTTATAAATACATATATATAGAGGGCGGAGAAGATCAGGCCGAGGATTAAGACCGGCACGCCTATCGACCGCCGCCAGTCGGTTCTTTTAATGATAGAATAGCCGCCCATGATCAGCCCGATCGGCGGGCAGGCCATCGCAAGGAGATAT
>JAVBTI010000085.1:0-23070 GCA_031556255.1 Deferribacterales bacterium
CAGACTGTTCAGGTAATCCATCGTTTCATAATCCCAGCCGAACACAGCCGCCCCAGGATCGGGATATTTCAGGATCGGCGGGTAATCCTCTTTGCCGTAATACTGTTTGAACCCCAGTGACTTTGCTATGGAATCCATATAGAAAGAGCGCCGCGCGGAAGCCTGCATAAAAATAGTATCGTAGCCGTTCGCGCCCGCCGCGCCACCCAAATTGCCGTTCGATTTAACCTCAAGGCCGAACCCCAGCGACGCGATCCCCTCCACCGGCGGAATGCCCGTAAGTATCGCCTGTATGCCGTCGACCCTGCGTTTGTCCGGAGCGTAATGCCTTGTAAAGAGCGCACCGTCTTTGCTCAGGTTGTCAAAATTAGGGGTGGCGCCAAATTTGCTGCCCAACGCGCCGATATAATATCCGCTCCAGCTTTCAAAAACCAGTATGACCACATTATACTGCCTCTCCCTCCCCGGATAGTTTTTAAGGAGGGGGTAGGGAGCGTTGTAATCCAGCCCCATCAGGCTGAAAGCCTCTTTCTCTTCATACGAAACGGTGGTCTTATCCACACTGTATTTATATCTGTATGTTGTGAAAATACCGTTCAACACAAGGTTCCCCTGTACGTTCCCCCCATGAAAGCCGTCGATTATGCTTATGGGTTTGGCTGAAAAAGTGCCCCTGATAAATATAAAGCACAGTACGGCTGCAAGCAGTATCTTCAGCCATATAAAGCGCTCCGGCCTGTCGGGCATAACAGTCAGTTTATACCAGCCGTAGCCGGCGGCGGCCAGGGCGCAAAAAATCACTATTAACGCGGGAATATACGATTTCGCTATGGCGAAGGCAAAATTCAGATCATGCCCCATAGTGTAAATCTCGTTGGCCAGGTGCCGGTTGGTATAGCCGAAATATACAACGTCCGCCGCCAGAAACAGGCCGCAGCAAACGAATATTGCGAAGGCCGCCCACATCCAAAAACGCTTCCATATGGCGAATCTGACCGGCATCATAAGCATCACGCAGACGGGACCCAGCGCAATGAAAAGCACGGCCGCGTCAAACCGTGCTCCCTGCACAAACGCCGTCACAATATCCATAAAACCAAGGGAACTGAAAAAGTCATGGTACTTTATATACATTGCCAGCCGCGCCATGGCAAACACCGCAAACCCGGCAAGCGCCGTGATCAAAGCAACCGTGGATCTTTTCATACTCTATTTTTCCCCCGCATCCCCGTCCAGCACCACTCCGTTGTCGTGTAGAAGTTTCAGCACATCTTCCCTGTTGCATTTGGAAGTGGTGCATACGCCTTCACACGGTTCCGGATGGATTGTAATATCCACCCCTTTATGGCCTTTGGGCATCTTTTTTTCAATCAGGTCGCACAGAGCGTGCGCCTCCTGCAAAGTAAGATCGCTGCACAGCGTCAGATGGACGTCCGCGAATATCTTCATACCGTCCGTACGTGTGCGCAGGTGATGGTAGTCCTGCTGGTAAGGTGCAAACTCCTGCAGAACGTTTTCGATTTCCTTCAGTTGTTCATCGGATATTTTACTGTCGAGCATTATCTTGAACGCCGACATGTGCAGTCTTATCGCGGAAACCATGATGTAAACAGCCAGAACTCCCGCCACCATAGGATCTATCCACCAGACACCGGTGAACTTCACCAGTATGATAGTTAAAAGCACGCCGCTGTTCGACAAAAGGTCTATCGAATAGTGCGCTGCGTCTGCCTCCAGCGCGGGGGAACCTTCGCGCTGCGCCACCCTTTTGAGCATGGTGGTTATAAACAGGCTCACGGCGATGGCCAGCGCCATAACCGCAGCGGTGGTTATATCCACAAAAGGCAGTTCCGGGGTTCTGACCCTCTCAGCCGCCTTGTAAATCATGAAACCGCCGGTGGCAAAAATGACAACAGACTGCAGAAACGAGGCATACGCTTCCAGCTTACCGTGCCCGAAAGGGTGTTCGCTGTCCGGCGGCTCGTCAGCCTTGCGGATCATTATATAATTTATGGAAGACGACAACACATCCAGCAGGGAATCAAGCGCGGAGGTGAGCACCGCCAGCGAGCCGCTCACCAGCCCCACCAGCGCCTTGGACAGCGCAAGAAGCAGCGCCAGCCCGATAGCTATCTTCGGGGCGAGGAACTTGGATATAAGATGTTTACTTTTTGTCCTGCTCAGTTTCGTTCTCCCTGACCGGATTTTTATATATGCTGATAAATCCCAGCACCGCCACAGCCACGTTCAAAAACTGCTGCATGAAGATCAATATATACAGCAGCACCCGCACAAGCATCACAATCCGCCAGCGGTTCATATAATATCTTATTATATCAAACCCCCGCATAAAGTACAAGCTGCCCGTTATAACAAGCCCGTTCCAGCCGGCCTTCTCCATTCCCAGACGGGGAATCACCAGGCAAAGCCCGGAAAGTATCACTGCGGCCAGCAAAAAATCTGGCAGCGGCAGAATATCAGCCGGCCGGATATTATAAAACACTTTTTCCGTGGCGTAAGTCACAAAGGCCACCGAAACATACATGAAAGCGGGCGCCAGCGCAATGAACGAAGCGGCTATCGCCGCACGCTGATTATAGTAAAAAGCGAAGGTGTCTCCCATCTGCGCTTTGCCGGCATCAATACCCCCTATCGGGGCCGCCGCCTGCTCTATAAGTTTAACTATCAGATCTTCCAGCCCTGAGCGGATTGCCGGCATAAAAAGCAACACTGCCGCCGTAATAACCACCGCAGGTATGGGCGAAAGAAGAACCGCCTTCCATGAATACGGCCTCCCGCCCCTGTGGAAAAAGATAAGCGCCAGCCCGGGCAGTATGGCTGTGCCGATGAAAAAAGCCGTCAACGGAAGCGACACCATAGCCGCCCCTAAAGCAAAAATGCCTGCAAGCAGCAGGTACGAAAGACGGCCGCCCCTGTTTGACGCCGCAAAACACAGGAATATGTAGGGTGCGAAAATCCCCGCGAGCGACGCGAACTGAAACGCGAAAAGATAAACGGCGTATATGACCATCAATGCCATATACAGCAGGTACTGGTTTTTAAAATTTATTGTTTGCATACTGAGGTCTGACCCTAAAGTGCCTTTAAAGCAAAAAACCCCCACCTGTCAGAGTGAGGGCATTTTCGCAATATTAACAGGACGCGGTTACTGCCCCATGCTGAAAGGCACGAGAGCAATGACCCTTGCCGTTTTAACCGCAGTGGCCAGGTGGCGCTGATGTTTGGCGCAGGTGCCCGTCATACGGCGGGGCATGATTTTACCCCTTTCGGTTATAAACTGGCGCAGAAGGCGCGCGTCTTTGTAGTCGATATCAATTTTGTCCGTGCAGAAACGGCACACTTTTTTCTTTTGAAAACGTTTTTTTATCATAGACATAGTATTCTCCTAGAATGGTATATCGTCATCATCCATCTGGTCTGAGGGCGAGTTGAACCCGCCGCCGGAGTCGCTGCCCCGGTTTTGGCCCTCGTCGGAACGATCTCTGCGGCCGCCCAGAAGCTGAAAGTTCTCCACGATAATCTCGTGCTTGGATCTCTTCTGCCCGCTGTTCGGGTCTTCCCACGAACTCTGGCTTAGCCGGCCGTCCACCAGCAGCGGAGTGCCCTTTGTAGCATACGCTTCCAGGGTTTCCGCCTGCTTGCCGAACACGACAATATCAATAAACATAACTTCTTCTTTATCTTTATATTTTCTGTTCACGGCAAGCGCAGTCCGCGCCACGGGCAAATTGCTGCCGGGAGTGTGCCGCAGCTCGGGGTTGCGCACCACGTTGCCCATCATAATGACTTTGTTGTAAGAAGCCATGTTGCCCTCCGTTAAAATCGGCGGTTATTTCTCTTCCGCCGGGAATATATCTTCCATATCCGCCGGCTCTTCGCTTTCCGCGTCGGCAAATTCGACGTCCATCATGTCCGTCTGGTCTTCCTGCTTCCTGCTGGGCCTGCGCTCACGTTTAACAGGGTCTTTGCGGGGCTTCAGCTTAAACTTCTTCTCGTCGATCATCACAACCACATAGCGCAGCACATCTTCGTTGAATTTGTAGCGTTTTTCCAGTTCATCCACATAATCTGTGGCGGCTTTGAACTGGATCAGAGTGTAAATGCCTTCGCTGAAATTTTTGATTTTGTAGGCGAGAGTCAGTTTGCCCCAGGGCTCCACGGCGAGTATTTCGCCACCGTTTTTAGTGATGTTTTCTTTGTAAAATTCGATATGCCCGCTTTGAGCATCCGCGCCCAGATCAGGTTTCATTACAAAGACGGTTTCATAAGTTCTCAAGATTTATCCTCCTTATGGTTTTTTAGCCGCGTCCTCGAGAAAACGCAGCAAGGCGGACGAGTGTTTTATCAAAAAACAACGGCAAAGTCAACTAAATTCTACCTTACCTTCAGCGTAATCTTTATCTCCGCCGAATCAGATTCATTATAAAGCACAGCGCTGAAACGCATCTTGCGGACAAAGTCCCTCAGCATAAGGTCTATATCCCCGGGTACCGGAGGCACCTCAATATCATAGGTGGTCCCGTTTTTGTCTATCTTGAAAAGCACTGTGACGGTCGTGTTATTGGACAGTTTAAAATCGCCCAGCATCGGAGATGAGATGAACTTACGCCCTTTGCCCGTGAAAGAGAGGCTGTACTGCATCCTGTCCCCCACAAAGGTCGGCACGGTGTGGATATCCACCTTTCCGTCCAGTTCTTCTTTTACAGGGGGTGCCGGGGCGGCCGCAGCTTCAGCCCAATCCTCTTCCGCCGGGGAGGCGGGCCTGGCACCGGAAGAATCAGTGTTCATATGCTCATCTGCGATTATCGGGGATTTTTCCTCAGGTTTGCTGAAAGTTTCCTCACCCTTTTCCGGGAGCTGTTCCGCAGGCGTTGCGGGAACCTCCACAGGCTTCGGCTCCTCCGGTTTGGGTTCTGCGGATCTGGGCACAGGTTCAGGCTTGGGCTCTACAGGTTTTGTGGAGGGCTCAGCAGGCTTCGGATCGGCTGGTTTCGGTTTAGGTTCAGCGGGTTTTGGCGCCGGCTTCGGCTTTTCCTGCGGCGGTTTGGGCTGCGCCGGTTTCTGCTCCGCGGCGGCCGATTTGGCCGATTCCATACGAGAGGCCGGTTTCTCCGGCGCGGTGACGACCTTGGGCACTGTGCGCTCCACAGGCTCAATTGAAACAACGGTAACTGTCCGCCGTTCCGGCATTTTGAACACCTGAGGCATAACCAGAAACAGGAACAGGTGTAAAACTACCGCCAGAAACAGAAAAATGAGTTTGATACGCATCTGCTACTTCTTAGCCGGCTCTTCCGTGGCTATGGCGAATTTTTCAAACCCGGCCAGTTTGCCCGCGTCTATCACCCGCACGACTATCCCGTGCAGGGAGTTGGTATCCGCCTCGATCACAAGAGTGGCCTCGGCGTTTGCATCGTGCGCCTGTTTGAGAATTCCGTCCAGATCTGCTTCCGCCACCTGTTTGTCACCCATGTATAGCTTGTTATCCTTGGTGACGGTGATTCTCACCATCTCCTTGCTTTTATTTTCAAGAGTGGTAGCCGCTTTGGGCAAATCCACCTTTATCGCTCCCGCATAGAAAAAGGTCGTGCTCACGGCGAAAAATATAAGCAGGATAAACACCACGTCCACAAGTGAGGTGGTATTTATAAACGGCGTCGAGCTTTTACTTGTTTTTCTGAATTTCATCGCCGTTCCCCGATATTATGGCCACTATTTCAGCGCTTTCTTTCTCCAGGACGGTAATTATGCTGTCGGAGCGAGTTTTAATAATATAGTAGAAAACCTGCGCGGGTATGGCCACTGAAAGACCCG
The DNA here is from genome assembly GCA_031556255.1 of Deferribacterales bacterium. Taxonomy (GTDB): domain Bacteria; phylum Chrysiogenota; class Deferribacteres; order Deferribacterales; family JAISNW01; genus JAIRQX01. Next base: position 5,836 of record JAVBTI010000085.1, read on the forward strand.
CCGCTGTTGTCAGCAGGGCTACGGCTATACCGCCGGACAGTGCCTGGGGGTCGCCCACGCCGCCGCCGGACAGAACGCTGAAAAGTGTTATCATGCCGAACACCGTCCCAAGGAGGCCCAAAAGCGGTGACAAAGCGACGATGGTGGTCATAGCTTCCTGGAAACGCCCGAGTCTGTCTGCTTCACGTTTGCCGGCGCTTTCGGCTATCTCCACAAGCTGCGGCCACGGCTGCGTCCGGTTTTGGATCATCTCGTAAGTGATACGCCCGACGGCCGTGTTGTTCTCCTTGCAGAGCGCTTCAGCTTCGCCGTAAGCTTTTCTGGACAGAAGCGACTTAATCATCTTTGTAAAACCCGCGGGAGCGAACTTCTCTTTTCTGAGCGTAAACATCCGCTCCATAAAGATGGCCAGCGAAATTACGGACAGCGCCAATATGGGATACATAAGTATCCCGCCTTTTTCAATTATACCGAACATTTATGTTACTCCTTACTTATTAAGTGCGCATCCTTGCACATGTGCCATCCCTGGCACAGTTGCGCCCCGTCCCCGGAGAGAGGGTTCAAGGATCCGGAAGAAACCTTCTCCCCTAAAATACTGCAATCACTACCTGCCCTTAATTTTTTTTCTCAACGCGTCCATCTGCGCGGCCTCTTCAGGCATCTTGAGCTTGGTGTATATAGTTATCGCCGCGTCCAGAGCGGGAGCGGCGAAGTGGTCTTTGGCGTCGGTCTGGTATACCTGGTAGTATGTTTTCGCAGCGTCGCGCCCCTTGCCGTTTTCATTTTGCATGCGCGCCTGGGCAAACAGCCCGGCGCACTTCAGCGCCTTCGACTTATCCTTCAGAAGCGAATCTACGAATTGTTGATTATCCGCCAATTCCGCCGGTTTAGCAATCTCCACATACCTTCTGACCCCTTCCACGTAAAGCTGTGGGTTGTCTTTCCTTACCTCTTCGGCGGTGGTAAGCACTTCCAGTGATTTATCCGAAAGATCCATTATCTTGACCGCCGCCGGCAGGCGGAACTGGTCGTCCTCCAGGAACATGGCACGATATTCGGCAAGTGCGTCCCGTAAATCCACCGCCTCGGTGCACTGCGCTTTTATGAACCTCAGTTCCGGCGCTATCATAGAATTTTTTTCCACCGCGTCGGCGATATCCCGCAGGCACTCCTGCGATCGCCCCGTGGTGTAGAAAAGGCGCGCCCTTTCCGCATACATATCCCCCGCATACGGCGAATCGACGTACGCCGGGAAAAACATATTGATTATTTGTATCAGAATGACATTTTCACCCGCACGGGATGCTTTGGACGCCATCTGGCTGAGCAGAAGGTCTTTCTGAGGAAATTCCGGCGTGCGGGGCAGCTCTTTTAATATGGAAGATATGGCCGCCATCTCACCCTGGCTGTTTTTCTCCAGCGCAATAATGCCGGAAAACGCGTCATACACCATGGATTTTTCTTTTATCAGCCTGTCATAAAGGGCTTTGGCCTCTTTCGTACGACCGGACCAGGCAAGCAGCTTAGCACTCACGATCTCCATGTCCGGCGGCAGGTTCTTAACCGGCTCCAGCAGCTTTTCCGCCAACTGATAATCCCCCGCCAGCATCAGCTCTTTCACTCCGTCGTAAAGGATCGGACGGTAGCTCTGATTGGCTGTCAGTATGGCGGTGCCGCCCTTCACATCCCCTTCTTTAAACGCCAGCATCATCTTGAGGTGGGTAAACTCTTTGGAAGAAGTCTTGACGCCCTCTATTTCCCGCCTCGCCGCATCATATTCCATCTTGTTATAGTACGCCGTGGCACGGATAAGATGCGCCTGGGGAGTGTCTATCCCCTCCACATCAGCCATGGCGGTGTCATATTTGCCCCGCTGCAGGTCTATCTCACCACGAAGCTGTTTGCAGTATTGCTCAGAACAGCCGTCCAGAAGCTGAATAGCTTCATTATACTGTTTTTTCATATAGTAGACCTGCGCCAGCATAAACCTGGAGGCGGCAACCTGAGCTGGGTCTCTGGAGTAGTTCATGGTCGCGATAATATCGCTCTCCGCCTTGGACGGATCCACATAGACAAGGGCCATGCCCCGGTAAAACTTGGCCTGCTGAACAAGGTCGGGCGGAGTCTGCACTTTGGCGAGCAGTTCCGCCGCCCGTGCATATCTTTTCAGCTCCAGATGCTGGAGCCCTTCGTAATAGGCCGGGTAATCTTTATATTCAGATAACTTAAAGTCAAACTCGGACAAAAACGAGGAACTCATTCTTGGAAACTCTACAGCCGCGTAGTAGTTGAGAAGTTCCATTTTCTCGCTCTCAACCGTCACCAGCTTCAGAGCCGCGGCGGCCTCTTTCTGCATTTTCAGGCGGATTTTAAGCTTGGCGTCAAGGTAGCGTCTGTCAGACTGGCCGGCTATTTTGCCGATCAACTGCTCCGCCTCTTTTGCGCGACCCAGGTTTATAAAGGAATCCGCCTGTATGAAGGTAATATTATCCGTGCAGTACGGGGCAAGCCTGGCCACATTCCCGTAATTACCTTTATAGTACTCCGATACCGCGCGCAGGTCGTTGAAATCAGCATACTCAAAAACCAAATCGGGGTTGTCCGCCAGGAGTTTTGAGGCTTTGCTGAACTCTTTCTCTTTGAAAGCGGCCAAGACATATGCAGAAAAGGTGTATGCCGGAAACGGCCTGTGAAGCGCGTCGCCGGTCTCGGTTATTTTGGCGTAATCCCCACGGTCCCACAGGATTTGCATATATTTGTCGCAGGCTTCGTTACGGAACTCCTTTCCGTTAAGGCAGGCGTTGCTGAGAGCGCCGTCGGCCCCTTTATCTTTGAGGTTCCAGAGGCTCACCGCGTAAAGGAGGTAGGCTTCCTCTTTGTATTCAGGCGTTTTGAAGTCCTCTTCATAATCGGGATACGCTTTGGCAACGCTTTCGTAATCCTCAAGCAGGAAACGTTTCACGAAATACTTGCGGTACGCAGTGTCGCCGGAGAAGAGCGACGCTATCGCCGTGGTGGGCCGGAACCTGTAGAAGAATGAAGGCTCTTCGGCGGTATAGTTGTCCGTCTCGTCCGCGGCGACGTCTATCGTCTGCTTCTCGGTGTAGTTGGTGAACGACGAGGGCACGGAAAGCGAAAGATCGATATCCCTGAATGCCGGCTGAATGTTGAAAGAGGCAACCTCTTCCCCTTTGAAGGAAAAATCAGGCAGGTCGACCGCCCATGCAAACGAGGCGGCAAGAAGAAAAAACAGGAGTACTGAAACTCTAAACATATTTAAATAAATCACTCTTTTGTAAAATATTCAACACTGAATTATCGGTGGGGTCGGCCATGATGAGGGGCGTGACGGACACATATCCCCGGCGCAGCATATCTATATCGCCACCTTCTTCATTTTCCGCGCCGCCGGGCATTTCCACCCCTGAAAGCCAATAGTAACAGCCGCCTCTGGGGGATGTGCGGCGCTCATATTCCATTGTAAATCTTGCCTTTGAGAGACGTGCCGGCGCAAAGCCTTTTATATTTGCAAGCTCAAGGGGAGGAACGTTGAGATTATACAGCACTCCGCGCGGAAGTTCGTCCTTCTCCATTATTTCAAGCCACTTTGCGGCCATAGCGGCAGCGGCGGCGAAATCGTTCTCGGCAGTAAATGTGGAAAGGCTGACGGCACAGGAGGTTATCCCCTCCAGCACACCTTCCCCCGCGGCGGCCACGGTTCCGGAATAGTTTACGTTTATAGAAACATTCGCCCCGAGGTTTATGCCGGAAAAAACATAATCCGGCCTGTGCGGTACAAGATCATAGAGGGCGAGCTTCACACAGTCCGCGGGGGTTCCATCCACGGCATAACCGAAAAAAACTCCGTTTTTATAGATTTTCTCCACCTGGAGTATGGAATTGATTGTTATAGCTCTGGATGCGCCGCTGTGTCCTCTCAACGGCGCGGCAACGGTGACATCGGCAAAAGGGGACAATGCTTCCGCCAAGGCCTCCAACCCCGGCGCGTGTACCCCGTCATCATTGACAACCAATATGTGCACAACTACCCCTTAACACTCAGTTTTAGCGCTGCATATGCGCTTGCCGGAGACTTTACTGTGGTAAAGCCCTATATCGGCTGCCTTGACAATGTCTATTGCGTCGAAAGCGCTGGGATCCATATCGTCCGGGATGGAGATAAAACCTCCGCTTATCCCCAGATCGCCTACCATATTGAACCTGCCCGCGATTTCATCTATCAAGACAACTATCCTGAGAAAAAGTTCTTTAACAGCCGCGGGGGAGACAGTGTCGAGGAGCATATAAAACTCGTCTCCGCCGAATCTGCCCAGCGTTTCCGCGGGCGTTAGCAATTTTTTTATCCCGTCGGCCACATTCCTCAGAGTCTCGTCGCCCGTGATATGCCCGTGGGTATCATTCAGCGTTTTGAAATTATCCATGTCCATAAGGACAAATGCAAAGCCTTCGCCGGAACTTTTATATCTATCAATATACTGATGTAAAAGGGAGTGCATCATCCCTTTGTTGTAAACGCCGGTTAAAAAGTCATACTGCGACTGATAAAGGACAGCGGCGCTGTTATGCAGCTTCCTCAGGGTCATCCCTATGCGCAGCACCAGTTCCTGCACAAAATCCACATGCGCGTCCCCCGAAAGTTTCGAGGGATTGGTGCTGTACAGATTCAGGCTGGCGATGATCTTCCCGTTCTCAATGATGGGGGCGATGAGGTAGGAGCCGATGTCGGGGATCATATGGAAGTCGCTTATCAATCCTTCAAGGTAGGTGCCGAAATATGGGCGTTTGTCCACATAGGCGTAGCGCAATACCTTTTCATTTACGAATGCCACCCGTATGCATGTTCCCGGCAGCGGTTTTCCCACATTCACCGCGTCTTCGTCGATGAAAAGCGCCGCCCGGTCTATCTCAAATATCTCTTCCATGTAGGCCAGAGCCTTTTTATCCATCTCGGCCACCGATTCGGAAGTGATGAACGCGTCCTCCACAAGGCGGAACCCTTTATGTTTGGCCTCGTTCTCCTGAATAAGATTTACGAGGCGCTGAAGCTCCTCTTTCAGCATCATATTTTCTTTGAGTACTGTGTAAACCTTATTTTTCACTATTTCAGCTCTCCCCAGTCGGATCCTGAGCTTGCGTTCACGGAAAGAGGCACGTTCAGTGCGATTGCGCTTTCCATCTCCCGGCGTGCCAGCGGCAGAAACTTTTCCACAATGTCACGCCGCACCTCAAATATAAGCTCGTCATGTATCTGTAAACAGAGGCGGACATCCAGCCCGCTGCCCTTAATCAGTTTATCGCATTTTATCATCGCCATCTTGATAATATCGGCGGCACTGCCCTGCAGAGGTGCGTTCATGGCCGCCCGCTCGGCCCTTTGGCGGTTCAGGGCGTTACGGCTGTTTATGTCCGGAAAAAACCTCTTTCTCCCGAGTATGGTTTCACAATACCCTTTATCTCGCGTATATTCAATAACATTTGATATATATCCGCGCACATTTTTATAAAGGTTGAAGTAAGCCTCAATAAACTCTTTCGCCTCTCTGGGGGTTATCCCTGTGTCCCGCGACAGGCCGAAAGGTGAAAGTCCGTAGATTATACCGAAGTTAACAGCCTTGGCCAGGCGGCGGATATCAGGAGTGACCTCCTCTTTCGTTTTATTGAATATCTTCATCGAGGTGATGGTGTGGATATCTTCCCCGGTCCGGAACGCTTCCGTCAGATGCGGGTCGCCGGAAAGATGCGCCAGAATCCGCAGTTCGATCTGCGAATAATCGAGGGACACAAAGCAGTACCCATCCGCGGGCACGAAGGCCGCGCGGATCGTTTTTCCTATCTCTCCGCGGGCAGGTATGTTTTGCAGGTTCGGATTCACTGAAGAGAGCCGTCCGGTGGCGGCACCGGTCTGTTTGAAGGTGGTATGTATGCGTCCGTCCGCCGCTATCGACTCCACAAGCGGTCCCGTATAGGTGGAAAGTAATTTTGAATATTCCCGGTAAGTGAGGATGTCTTCTATAACCTCTCTGTGAGCGGGAGAAATGTTCATAAGCTCGCGCAGCACATCTTCCGCCGTGGAACGGTTGTTTTTTGCAAGAGGAGGTATCCCCAGCCTGCCGTAAAGGTATTCCGAAAGCTGCTTCGGTGAGTTCAGGTTCATATCGTAACCCGCTCTGGACGTAAGCCGGGAGGCAACCACGGATATCTGCTGCTTCAGTATGTTCGCCACGTTGCGGACGCGATCCGGGTCGACACGCACGCCCAGGCTTTCCATTTCCCCCAGTATAAAAGCGACGGGAAGTTCCAGCTCCGTGTATAATTTATCAAGCCCCAGCGAATTAAGTTTCTGATCCAGTGTGGCCGCGGCGTGCATAAGGCGGGGAATAAACTCCTCCATCGACTCCGTACGCCCTTTCTGTATGGTTCCTGTATCCGGCTCGCACAGCCAGCTTGTAAGCAGGCAGTCTTTCGCCTCGGGATATGTTTTCCCGGTAAGCCTCGCAAAGGTCTTGACGTCATAAAAATTCGAATCCGCTCTCGCAGGATGCGCCTCAGGCCGGTACCACTCGAAATGCTCCCCGTCGGTGACCCAGAGCTTCCCTTCCGTCGCAATGAAAAAGGAAGGTGATGCAACTTCCCCCATCACGCAGGCATGAAGCGGTATATTTGCAGCAGGTTCGCCGGTGTTTTCCGCGTCGGCCGGGATTGCCGTCTGGAGGGAAAGTAGTTTCGCCGCCACAGTGCGCATTCCGAGCCGTTCAAGTTCCATGCGCAGCCTGCCTTCGTCTTTTGAAAGAACCGGCTCAAAAAGAGGCTCTATAGTTTCAAGCTCTATCAGCTCCATGGCGAAATAGGCATTCGCCTTATCCCGCTCCAGATGCTCTTTCACTTTCCCCTTTATCTCACTTATATGGGTGTAGACGCCGTCCAGGGAACCATACTCCCGGATAAGCTTTGCGGCAGTTTTTTCACCCACCCCCGCCACACCGGGGATATTGTCGGACTTATCCCCCAGAAGGGACAGGTAGCCCAGCATCTGTTCAGGCTTTACGCCGTATTTGTCGGCCGTTTCAGCGGCGCCGAGAAGGTTGCCCGTCTGGTCGTCGTATATCTTTATACTGTTGTTCACAAGTTGGAAAAGATCTTTATCCTTCGTCACTATCACAACAGGTTCGTTTGCTTGCCTTGCGAGAGTGGCAATAACGTCGTCAGCCTCTATACCGGTTTTCCAGTATACAGGCACACCGGCAAGGGGCAGGAGGGCGCGGATAGTCTCGATCTGCGGGGCGAGGGTTTCAGGCATCGCCTCCCTGGTGGCTTTGTACTGAGGATACTTCTTGTGACGCGAAGTCTCCCCCCTGGCATCGAAAGCCGCGAGTATCTGCGACGGCTTAAGCTGGGAACGCACTTTTTCCAGTATGGTGAAGAAAATATGCACAGTGCCCGTGGGTGTGCCGTCCGGAGCGGTCAGCGGCGGCGCCTTATGGTAGGCGCGGTAAGCGATGGAGTTACCGTCTAGAATGACTATCATATGTAAGTCCTTGTGCTGTCATTGCGGGTTTGCCCCGCAATCCAGGATAAAAATAAGGATTTAAAAGCATGAATCCCAATCCCGAAGGGATTGGGATCGCAATATTAATCGCAAGTCGCGTCATAAAGAGCAGGGCGAGGGCCCTTTAACTAAATCATCAAACCGTATCTTCAGTTTTCAGCGGCCTGTGCATCAGATCCCAGGCCGACGCCAACGCCTTTTTCCCTTCGTATATAATGCTGTACACTTCCGTGCATATAGGCATGGATATATTCATCTTCTGCGACACAAGATAAACCGCCTTAGCAGTAAACACCCCTTCCGCCACGGTATTCAGCTTGCTCGTGATCTCTTCCACCGTAAACCCTTCCGCAAGGCGCATCCCCACCTGCCGGTTCCGGCTGTTATCCACTGTGGCGGTAAGCACAAGGTCGCCCAGCCCGGCCAGACCCATGAAAGTCTCACGTTTCGCACCGTAAGCCACGCCGAAGCGCGTGATCTCCGCCAGCCCCCGTGTCACAAGAACCGCACGGGCATTATGGTCCATATTCAGGCCGTCGCTCAGGCCGGTAGCCACAGCGATAACGTTCTTCAGCGCCCCCCCTACCTCCAGGCCGATCATATCGTTGGAAGTATAGACACGGAAATAATCCGACGAAATCTCTTTCTGCCACCATTTTGCCAGTTCCATATCCTGGGAGCCGAGGCTCACGGCTGTGGGCTTTTTCAGGGCCACTTCCTTGGCAAAGGAAGGGCCGGATATGAGCGAGAATTCCGCGTCTATCTCGTCTTCCAGAGTACTGATGACCAGCTTGCCCGTCTCTATTTCAATTCCCTTGGACGCGTTGAGGATATTCCGCCCTTTGAGCGCATCTTTATATTTGCGGGCGGTCGCGCGGGAGAACTGTGTGGGCACCGTCCATACAATATGTTTGGCGTCGCACTGGGGAAGAGTATCCATCGGTTTGGCCACCACGGAGGTATTCAAAATGGCGCCCGCCAGGAATAATTTATTTTCATGGTATGTGTTTATGGTGGCCACCACGTCTTCTTCCCGGGCGTATATCTCCACGGATCTGCCGCCTTCCGCCATAAGGGATGCCAACGCGCTGCCCCAGGCCCCGCCCCCTACCACAGCTATTTTCTCTTTCATCAAAAAGCCTCCACTCTAATTCACAGTTACTTGTTAATTTACCCGACAATGCAAAAAAATGGTAGCGTAAAATTGCAGGCGCGGGGGAAGAGGGCGGGCGATCATGACCAGTTACGGGAAAAATTGTTGTTTTTACTCCCAAGATACGCTACACTTTTGTGATTTTTTGCAGCAGACAGGAGTAGATCATCAGATGAAAACTGACTTGCGCGGTATCATTATCGCGGCCATCAATGAGCGGTTCCCCGAAGTGAAAACGGGCGAACTCGCTTTCACGGTGGATTCCACCGATAACCTCGAACACGGAGACTACGCCTCCAACGTAGCCATGCAGCTAACCAAGATTTTAAAGCGTAACCCCAAAGAAATAGCCGAGTCACTGGCCAAAACCATCCGTCATGAAGACATTAAAGAGATCGATATCGCCGGCCCCGGGTTTATGAACTTTTTCATAAACAACAGCGCCTTCCACCGCTGGCTGTCGTCCCTTCTGAAATCCGATAACCCGCTTAAAAGCGAAATGGGCAAAGGAAAAAGGTTCATGGTGGAGTTTGTGAGCGCCAACCCCACCGGGCCGCTCCACGTCGGGCACGGCAGGGGCGCCGCACTGGGAGACAGTATGGCCGCAATCCTCGCCGCCTGCGGATACAAGGTATACAGAGAATACTATGTAAACGACGCGGGGAACCAGATGAACAATCTCGCCGGAAGCATTCTCAGCAGATATTTTGAGCTTTTTGAAGAGCGCTACGCCTTCCCCCAGGACGGCTACCACGGCGACTACATCATTGATATCGCGCAGGAGCTGCGCAAAGTCTACGCGGACAAGCTTCTGAAAATGAAAGAGCAGGACGCCCTCGAGACCTGCAAAAGAGCGGGGATTAAATCGATCCTGGCCGATATCGACAAAACACTGAAACGCTTCTGCGTTAATATGGACAACTATTTCCACGAAACTTCGCTCTACTCAAGCGGCGAAATAAAAGAGACATTGAAAGATCTGCACAAACATAAGGCCACGTACGAGCAGGACGGCGCACTGTGGCTGTCCACAAAATACATGGGGGACGACGAGGACCGCGTGCTCAGGAAATCAGACGGTTCGTACACCTACCTGACCCCCGACATAGCTTACCACCGCAATAAATACCGCCGGGGATTCGATCTCCTTGTGGACGTGTGGGGAGCGGATCACCATGGCTACGTGAAACGTATGGAGTGCGCCCTGAACGTGCTGGGCTATCCGGACAACTTTGACGTGGTGCTGGTTCAGATGGTGAGCCTAATCAAGGGCGGCGAGCGACTTGTGATGTCCACCAGAGCGGGGCAATTTGTCACACTGGACTGGCTTTTGGACGAGGTCGGCATCGACGCGGCGCGTTTCTTCTACAATATGCGGGGGGCCAACTCCCAGTTTGAGTTCGACATAGATCTGGCGAAAACCCAGAGCTCCGACAACCCCGTCTACTATGTGCAGTACGCTCACGCGAGGGTATGCAGCGTGCTCGCCACCGCCGCTCAGCGCGGGATAAAGATGACCCCCGGCGCCGGCATTGACCTGCTGACTTTGCCTGCGGAGAAAAAGCTTATAAAGAAAATGATGGAGTTCCGTTATATCCTGGAAACTGCGGCACAATATAACGAACCTCACCGTGTAGCCTATTTTTTGCAGGAGCTTGCGGGAGAATTTCACAGCTACTATTATAATACCGTCATCCTGAATGATGAAGATCAGGCACGCACAAACGCAAGGCTGAACCTGTGCACCGGCGTGGCCAAAAATATAAAGTTCGGGCTGGAACTGCTGGGCGTATCGGCACCCGAAAGAATGTAAGGGAGATAACAGTTATGGAAAACAGCGGCAGAGAAAAAGGAAAAGCAAACAAAAAAGAGCTTCTGATGATAGCCGTGGTAGTTGTGCTGGCTTTCGGGCTCACCGTGGCGGGGATCGTCTACCTCACGAATTTTCTCCTGGGCGGAAGCCCGTCGTCCAAACCGTCGACTCCCGCGTCAGTTCCGGCGCCCGTCGATAACGACAGCGTGGTGCGCTTCAGCATGGACAACGAAACGGACAACATGACGGCGTCCGCGCCCGGCACACCTGCCGTTCAGGCTCCTGTTCAGCCTCCGGCGATAACACCGCCCGCGCAGCCTGCCCCGGCGGCACAACCGGTTCCGTCGGCAACTCCTAAACCGGCGGCAACACCGCCCGCGAAAGGGGATATTCCCACAGCCTCTCCCGCCAAAGGGAAATATCAGCTCCAGCTTTTCTCCATCCAGAACGAAGCAAAAGCCAAGAGTGAAGCCCAGAAATACAGGGATCAGTATCCTGACATATATATCATGCGTGCCGACCTCGGCTCACGCGGAATATGGTACCGCGCCCGCTGCTGCAGCGTGGAGACAAAAGAGGAAGCAACCTTAATAAAATCCGCCATAGAACAGAAATACAAAATAGTGCCGGATGTGATCAAAGTTGATTAAGCGGGCGGCGCTGTATATTCATGCAGCGCTGGCGTTCGCGCTGCTTCTGTCCGCGAACGCACAGGCTGTGGAGATTGTTGATAAGAAGCACCCGCCAGTTTACGGAGCACAGCTTTTCGTGCTCGACCCGGCCTACAGAGGCGATCTGAACCGTTTTTTCAAAGAGGTCAAGGAGCGCGGCGTTGACACGGTTTATTTCCGTGTATTCCATAACGCTCAGGATCGTGCGCACATGGGGATCTACAATCCCTGCCCCTCCGGAGGCGTTTATTTCAAAAGCGATGAGGCCTGTGTGGTGGCGGATCTTCTAGGGGATGCCGTCGCGGCGGGACATGCCGGCGGGGTGAAAGTCTACGCCTGGATGGCGACCCGCTCCCTCTCCTTTTTGAAAGAAGAGGCCACGCTGTCCCGGAGCTTCTCCCCCGGCGGAGGCACAGTGCCGGGCTACGGCGCGAATATTTTCCACCCCGTGGTGAGGGATACCATAAGAAAACTGTTCGCTGAGCTGGCTGAAAGCGGCGCCGACGGAGTACTCATTCAGGACGACTTCATAATGAAGTATAATGAGGGAGCGGACGCCCTGGCATGCGCGGCTTTCACCAAAGAAACGGGGATCACCTGCACGGCGGACACTTTTTTCGCGGCTGCCACCGATATCAGCGGAAAACCGGCTTTCGGCAGACGAACAGATGAATACCGGAAGTGGATAGAATGGAAATCGGGAAAGCTGCGGGATTTTTTATATGAAATACGCTCGAACGCCAGGCTTATAAGCCCCGGTATGGAATGGGCGGTGAATATATATTACGAGACTCCCGTATTCCCTGAAAAAGGGCTGGCATGGTATTCGCAGGATATGGACGCGCTGCGGAGCACCGGGATAAATTATTTTGCTGTTATGATGTACCAGGAACAGATTATGAAAGAGATGGGGCTGAACAAGCGGCAGTTCCTCGATTTCGCCGAGACGTTGGCGAAACGCAGTATAGGGGCCGGTAAAGACGAAGCCGGGGCGGTGTTCAAAATTCAGGTCAGGCTCTTCGACGCAAACCGCACCGCAGTGAATGAGATTGATCTAAAACTATTGTGCAATCGTCTTAAACGCGCCGGCGGAACTAGTTTTGCACAGCTTCCCATAGATCGCCCCGGCGACATAATGCCGGTGTGCAAATGAGGTTAAAAAGATGACCGATGTAATAATAATAGGCGCCGGTGTTTCCGGGGTTTCGCTTGCATACCGCCTGTCGGAACTGAAGCGGGAAAACCCGGCCATCGGCGCCATAACAGTAATAGATAAAGCACCGACCGCCGGGGGCTGCATACAGACTGTGTGTGAGAACGGCTTTCAGATCGAATCCGGCCCGAATGGTGTGCTGTACAGTAAAAAACATGTCAGAGATCTGTATATTCACGCCGGGCTGGAAAACCGCTTACAGATAAGCTCAGCTCTCACAGCACGCAAATATATCCAGTTGGGTGGCCGCCTGCACGCCGCGCCTTCCGGCCCCGTATCGGCAATCACTTCAAAACTGCTCTCATTTTCAGGCAAAATGCGCATGCTGAGAGAACCTTTCACGGCGCCTAAAACAAGCGATTCGGATGAATCAATAGCCGATTTTGCCGCGCGGCGCATCGGACAGGAAGCGGCGGACAGGCTCGTGGCCACTATCGTGGGGGGCATATATGCCGGCGACTCCCATAGGATTAGCATCCAATCCGCCTTCCCCCGCCTCTACTCGCTGGAGCGTGACTACGGCAGCCTTGTCAAAGGTGCGATCCGCAAAGCCAAAGAGACAAAAAGGAGCGGCGTACCCCGGGAAAGACGCAGCCGCTCCCACTCAGGGATGCTCATTTCATCGCCCACAGGGATGCATGGCCTCGTAGCCTCACTGGCGGAAAAGTGTGCCGGGGTCGAATTTCGGTATAGCACCTCAGTTGAAAAAGTTGAAAAAACGGATAAAGGATACAAAGTATACACGGATAAGGGCATACTGGATGGCAACCATCTCGCGGTATGCTGCAATGCCCACGACGCGTCGGGCTTCCTAATGCCGTTTGACGAAACGCTGGCTGAAATGCTGGCAAAGGTGGCGCATGCCCCCATTTTCATCTGCGGTATGGGTTTTGACCTAAAGGATATCACCCATCCGCTGGACGGGTTCGGTTATTTGGTAGCTCCCGAAGAGAAAAGCACCGTGCTGGGCACCCTTTTCAGCTCATCTATTTTCAGCGGCCGTGCTCCGGAAGGGAAGAGCCTCATAACATCCATCACTGTGGGCGACCGCAACCGGGAGCTTTTTGCCTTAAACGACGGAAATCTGAAAGAAATGATTTTCAGCCAGGCCAAAGATGTGCTAGGGCTTAAAAAAGCACCGGAGAGCGTCACCGTGTTCCGCCATGAACGGGCAATCCCGCAATATTACATAGGCCATTCGGCGGTGGTGGCCAGAGCGGACGAGCTTAGTGAGCGGTTCCGTACCTTCCACCTCGGTGGAAACACCTGTCACGGCATAAGCGTAGCGGACTGCATCCTGACCAGCCTAAATATTGCGGACAAAATAGCCGGCGGGAATGCAAAATGAAAATAGCTGCCTATCTGACGGCACTGGTCATCCTTGCCGGCTGCCAGTCGATGTTTTTTTACCCCGACACCGTCCTGCGTTACCACCCCGACCTGACCGCCGCCGACCCGGAAGATGTGCTCTTTACCTCTTACGACAACACCACCCTTCATGGCTGGTACATAAAAGCCAAAAGCGAGCCTGTAAAAGGCACCATCTTCTTCCTCCACGGGAACGCTCAGAATATGAGCTTCCACGTCCACAGCCTGCTCTGGCTTACGAACAATGGGTATAATATATTCACCTTTGATTACCGCGGCTATGGCATCTCCAAAGGGGAGCCGGACATAAAAGGAGTGGTGGAAGACGGCCTTTCAGCCTTTGATCTGCTTGCATCCGGCGAGCTGACCGAGGCGGATAATATAATAGTGCTGGGGCAGAGCATGGGAGGCGCTGTTGCCATAGACGTTGCCGCCATGACGAAGCACCAGGACAGGATTGCGGCGGTAATCACGGACAGCGCTTTTGCGTCATGGCGGGAAATTTACAGGCAGAAAGCCGGCAATATAGTGGTGACATGGCCGTTCCAGTACCCCATGAGCTGGTTCATCAACGACGACTATGCGCCGGATAAATTCATAAATCAGATTCCCGAAAGGATTAAGATACTGATAATTCACAATAAAGAGGATAAACTCGTACCTGTTTCCCACGCCAAACGACTAAAAGAGGCGGCAGCCGACAGGCCTGCGGATATCTGGCTGATGGACTACGAAGGACATGTAACAGTTAATAACTATGACCTTTTCAGAAAAATGTTCCTGGCCTATCTGGATGGCCTTTTTAAATAATCCGGAATTGTTGTTGACGATAATGGAAAAAAAATTTAGAGTGTGGGGCATCTAATAACTCTGGAGGGATGTTAATGAAAAAGATCCTTGTTGTTTTGACAGTCTTAGCTTTCTGCGGTATCGCTTCCGCAAGCCAGATGAACACCGGCTGCGGCCTGGGTACAATGCTCCTCGGCAAAAGCGGCGACACCAAACTTATGCAGCTTCTGATCACCTGCACCAACGCCACTTCCACAAACCAATCCACCGGCATTACCCTTGATATCAAAGCTTTCGGTTGCACCACCACCGGTAAATGGGCAGGCAGCGAAACAGTGGGCGAATTTGTTCAGGGGAATATGGACAATCTCATCCGCGACGTGGCAGCCGGTTCAGGCGAGACGATAACCTCTCTGGCAGGCCTGATGGAAGTTGAAGATGTTGAGGCTTTCGGCGCGAAACTTCAGCAAAATTTCACGCTCATCTTCCCGTCTTCTGACGTTGAATACGCTTACGTTGCAGATGCTATCTATATAATCAGCAACAGCTAAGCGGAAGTTTTTTTGAATTTCCAGGGGGTATGTGTTCGTACCCCCTTTTTAATTTGAGGTATTAATGTTCGTCAGGTTCATATGCGTTTTGTGCACGATTTTCGCAGCCCTGCCCGCTCTGAGCGCGGACCCCGCCCAGACAGTCATAGCAGAGGCAGACAGAAAAAAACTGGCGGACGACCCATACTGGGAAACCCTCCTGCACTTCGAAACAGGCTGGTTTTCCAACTACCGCAGCCTCATCGACGACCCGCGCTTCTTTCTTTCTCCCAAAGGAAAAACCGATAAAAAAGCCGAACTGGACGCCACCATTACCGGCATTCTTAACCCGGACGTCACGCTGGGCGATGAACATCCCCAATGCCGCTTCCCGGCCCGCACGGCATGGCTCTCGGAGAACATACCCTCCCTGAAACAGGCACTGCCGGAGGTAATCTGCCCTAAATTCGATAACACCACGGAAAAGATCAAACCGAAGCATGTATCAGTGATCTTTCCTTTTTACAACCTCAGCGGCCCCGCATCCATCTTCGGGCACACCATGCTCCGGCTGGAACCCGAAAACCGCAGTCCTCTTCTGGGTTATGCGGTAACCTACTCCGCCGACAACGGCGGCTCCGGTCCCGCTATGCTCGTGGCAGGCGGACTTACCGGCTATTTCCCGGGGTACTACACCGTCGTTCCTTATTTTGAAAAGCTCAACGAATACGCCGCCATTGAAAAGCGCGATGTGTGGGAATATGAACTCGACCTCTCCGAAGACGAGGTCTGGCGCATGTATCTACATATATGGGAAGTGGCGCCGGTTTACTCCGATTACTACTTTTTTGACGAAAACTGCGCCTATAATCTGCTTTTCCTTTTGGAAGCCGGCCGCCCGGGAATTAAACTTACCGGGGATTATTTTTGGGTGATCCCGTCTGACACCACCCGCGCCGTCGCCAACGCGGGGCTTGTTTCAAAAATCAACTACCGGCCTTCTTACACCAAACGGATGGAAGCCACGGCCGAGGCCCTCTCCATGAAGGGGATCTCCCTTGCCAGAGATGTGGCGGACGGCAAAGTTCCGCCCAGTGCAGTAAAAGAAAGCGAGCTTTCGGAACGGCAACGAATTGCAACACTGGATCTGGCATCGGAGCTTGTCCGGTACGACTTTCAGGAAGCTGCACCTAAAGAGATGGAGATATATAAAGCACGCAGCTTTGATATCTCACGGGAAAGAGCGCAATACAAAGAAAAAAACGAATATCCTATCCCCAGGCCACCAGTATCGCCGGAAAATGGCCACCTCAGCAGTCGGGCGCTCTTAGGCGGAGGTTACAGCGACGACAGCGCTTTTGTGCGGGCAGGATTCCGCACAGTGTACCACTCTCTGATAGACAACGCCGCCGGATACCTTGAAGGTTCCAATATCACCGCCGGCGAGGTAAAGGTGCGCTGGTATACCGACACAGGTAAATTCAACATAGAAGAAGCGGCGCTGTTCGATCTTGTGTCACTTGCTCCCGTTACAAGGCTTTTTGGTTCACCGTCATGGCGGCTGGCCGGCGGGCTGTACGACCGCAGCATACGCGCCGACCGCACACTTCTGACAGGTTACCTGAACGGAGGCGGCGGGATCACCCTCCCGCTGTATGACAATATGCTCATCTGGGCCATGTTGATGGGCGAGCTGCAGGGAGCAGACCGCTATTCATCATGGTTGACAGTGGGTTACGGGTTCAACGGCGGCATAATATACCCCACGGGCAGCTTCGGTAAATTTCTGATAGAAGGAAACCAGATGTGGTATACGGATGCCGGGAAACACGTGGAAGCGGATATCAGTGTACAGTACGCAGTTTACCCGGCAGTAAACCACGCCTTCGTGGCAGAAGCTAAATGGATGCAGGAAAGCAATAATTTCGAGAGCGAATTCGGCCTGACATACATGCTGCACTTCTGACAGCGCATTATTCACGGGCAACACGCAATAAAACTTGACATAATCGGTACATATAAAGTATTCAAATAAACGAGCGAAAACTGTGCTTGTTTAGAAGTAATAAATTCAAAAACTCGGGCCGGAGTGGCGGAATGGTAGACGCAGCGGATTCAAAATCCGCCG
>JAVBTI010000091.1:0-26239 GCA_031556255.1 Deferribacterales bacterium
ATACGTCCCCCACTTATTTTTAATATAAATCATTCAGTATTTGAATAGCCTCTTCCGCCCGCTCGGCCGGTACGAATACATGGTCGTGATACATGGCGGCCACCACATTGCAGCTTATTCCCTTATCGGACAGAGCTTTCGAAAAAGCCGCCGTGACCCCCAGGTCCGCGAGGCCTGTCTGCGCCTCAAGGGTTATCCACCTCGACCGAAAAGCGTAATCCAGCCCTGATTTTATGGCGGCGCCCTCTTCCATTACCACAGTAAAGCCCTCCGCCTCGCGGAACATAAATATATATTCCTCCGGCGCCATATGTAAGTCCGGAACCGAAAGATACACATAAACACCGTCGTTCAGTCTGGGCGAAAGTTTCACAGGAAAAATTCAGGCTCGCGCCTTGTTGTTGTTAGCTTCCGGAGCTTCCGCCGGGCGAAAAAGTTCGCTATCCCGCCGATGTGCCGCGAACCGGTGTGGCATTTATAAACGCAGGACAGGCACGAAATACATTTTGTTTTATCGGTCTTTTTCGGCGTTTTTGCATTAATAGCGGCCACAGGGCATATCCTGGAGCATACTCCGCAGGTATCGCATTTGGAACTCCCCTCAGGTGCGAGAACCGAATGATCGGAGTATGGGCGGTAAGGGTTATTCCCTTTCACGTCAACATCGCCGAAATCTTTTCCCAGAAATTTAATTTCAACCTTTTGCGCGAAGTCCACTGCGTTTTTTTCGTCATGCCTGTCCGGCCGGCCTGAAGCCACTTCGGTTACTATATTGTGTTCCGCCACGAAAGCGGCGCCCGCGAGAACTTTGAACCCTCTGGAGGCAACCAGATCTTTCAGTTCCAGGAGGGCGTCATCGTATGCCCTGTTGCCGTAAACGACTGTGACCACTGCCGCTCCGTTGCCGGTGATAGTTTCAAGACGCCGCGGCATTATGGGCGGCAGCCGTCCGCTGTAGACGGGCGCGCCGAATACCGCCAATGTTTCAGCATCGACAGCTATTTTAGCGTTATTTCCGGTAATATTGTGCGAAACAGTGTCGCTACGCAAGCCTGAGGCGATCATTCGCATCACCTTCTCGGTGCGGCCGGTGGGGCTGAAATAGATTAAATCAGTTTTATACCTCATAGCAGCCATATTAGATCAAAAAAGGTAAAAAAGCGACTGCAACTTGATATCTTGAAACTATTATGGTAATTTCGCATATGAAAAAAGAAGCTTATTACGCAGATTATTTATGGTATGACTCAAAGCCTGTGGAAAATTCCTGGCTTCTCGTACATGACGGCAAAATAGCAGGCTGCTCACCCCGCCAGCCGGGAAACGGCTACACCATTCACGCCTTTGAAAGATCCGCCATATTCCCCGCGCTTATCAATACCCATACACATCTCCCAATGACCCTCCTGCGCGGGTACGCGGACGACCTGCCGCTGCATGAATGGCTGAACAAACAAATCTGGCCGGCTGAAAAACAATGGCTCTCGGCAGAATTTGTGGCCGACTCCACCATGCTTTCCGCGGCGGAGCTGATACGGAGCGGAACTTCCTGCGCAAACGACATGTACTTCTTCACCGAAAGCATGGCCGGAGTTTTTGATAAAGCAGGTCTCCGGGGTACGCTGGGGTGCGGTATACTGGATGCCCCGGGTAAAAAAAATCAGAGCGATCAGCTATTCAAAAATGCTGAAAAATTAATTGAGCTTTACAAAGATAATTATTTAATAAATATAGCTTTTTGTCCTCACGCCATATACACCGCTTCGCCGGAGACGTACAGCCGCGTGGTCAAGTTTGTGCTGAAGCACGATCTGCTTTTGCACACCCATTTATCGGAAACGGAGTGGGAGGTAAACGAGAGTATCAGCAGGTATGGGAAGCGGCCCGTGGAGCTGATGGACAGCCTGGGTACATTCGACTGCAAATCTATCTTCGCCCACTGTGTACACCTAAACGATGAGGAGATTGCCCTCATGGGGCGCAAAAAAGTGAATGTATCCCACTGTCTCCAGAGCAATCTCAAGCTTGCCAGCGGTTTCGCACCTATGGCAAAACTTATGGACGCGGGGGCGAACGTGACTATCGGAACCGACGGAGCCGCAAGCAACAACGATCAGGACATGTTGTCGGAGATGAATACAGTCGCCCTTTTTCATAAAGGGCTTATGAACGATCCCACCGTGTTTGACGCGGAAACCACCCTCAACTGCGCCACAAAAAACGCTGCAAAAGCGCTCGGACTTTCCGGCGTGGGCGAACTGAAAGAAGGGTTCCATGGTGATTTTATGGTGGTATCATACGCATCCCCTCACATGCAGCCCGTATACAACCCCCTTTCACATCTGATATACAGCGCGAAAAAAAGTGATATAACAGATCTGTATGTTGCGGGGAAACCATTGATGTCAAAAAGAAAACTTATCACGCTCAACGAAGAGGAAGTTATTCAGACCGCAGGCAGATGGGCTGAGAAGATAAAAAAGTGGCGGTTTTCCGCAAAATAAATCATTCCATTAAATATTTATTACATCACGGGAGTATTATGCATTCAGTTTACGACACGCCTTTCAAAGAACGCTACGCCAGCAAAGAGATGCTGGCGCTTTTTTCACCGGACAAAAAATTCAGCACATGGCGCAAGCTGTGGATAGCTCTGGCCGAAGCTGAACAGGAACTCGGGCTGCCTGTTACCGACGAGCAGATCGCCCAGATGAAGGCAAATATAATGCCGATTGACTATGATTATGCCCGTAATATGGAAAAAAAGTTCCGCCACGACGTTATGGCGCATGTCCATACATACGGCTGTGCAGCGCCCAAAGCGATGCCCATTATCCATCTCGGCGCCACAAGCTGTTTTGTGGGGGACAACGCCGATATATTAATAATGCATGAGGCTCTGGGGCTGGTTTATGCCAAGATAGTTAACGTCCTGGCACAGTTCCGCACCTTCGCCATGAAATATAAAGACCTGCCAACGCTCGGTTTCACACATTTTCAACCGGCGCAGCTTACCACCGTCGGCAAACGCGCGTCGCTGTGGATGCAGGATCTCCTGATGGATCTTGAGAATATCGAATTTACAATGCAAAGCCTCATGCTGTTGGGTACCAAGGGGACAACCGGAACTCAGGCGTCGTTCATGAGCCTGTTCGATAACGATCAGGAAAAGGTAAAACGCCTCGACACGCTTGTGGCCGAAAAGATCGGATTTGCCCGGGTGCAGCCTGTCTCAGGGCAGACTTACAGCCGTAAGCAGGATTCCCGTGTGCTGGCGGCGCTGGCGGGCGTTGCCGAATCGGCACATAAATTCGCCAACGATCTACGTCTCCTCGCCCACCTTAAAGAGATAGAGGAGCCGTTTGAATCCACCCAGATAGGTTCCAGCGCCATGGCATATAAACGCAACCCCATGAGGTCAGAACGGGTGTGTTCCATAGCGCGGTATGTTATAAGTCTTTCAGCCAATCCTTATTATACCCACTCCACCCAGTGGTTCGAGCGTACTCTGGACGATTCCGCCAACAGGCGCATGAGTATTCCGGAAGCATTTTTGGGCATAGACTCTATTTTAGAGTTGCTCATAAACATAACCGGCGGTATGGTGGTATACGACAAGATAATCGCCAAAAGGATAAACGATGAATTGCCGTTTATGGCAACGGAAAATATTATCATGGCGGCGGTTAAGCAGGGCGCGGACAGGCAGGAGATGCACGAACGCATACGCGTTCACTCCATGGAGGCCGGAAAACGGGTCAAACAGGAAGGGCTGGACAATAATATGATGGAGCTTATGGCCGCTGACGACAAAATTCCCCTCAGCCGGGAGCAGATTTCGACGCTGCTGAATCCCAAAGATTATGTGGGCAGAGCGCCGGAACAGACGGCCGGGTTTATATCCGGATTTATAGATCCCATACTGCAAAAACATAATAATCTTTTGGGAAAAAGCGCCGAAATAAAGGTGTGAGCATAGATGAAATATTTATTTGCTATTGTTTTGCTGGCTTTTACAGTTGCCTGGAGCTGCGCGGGGCGCAGTGCCGACGAAACTTCATCCTCTTTTCCGCAGCAACAACAGGCCGAGGAACAACAGGCGGAAGAGTCCACAATAGAACCAAAAATCGAACCATCCGCCCCGGCAACAGTTCCGGCGGAAAACGGTGTAAATGCGGCGGTTGAAGAACCGAAAACGGAATCCGCCGTACGGCCCGTACAGGAAAAAACAATTTCTGAGCCGGTAAAAACAGCAGCCGCAGTTCCGGCATCTGAAAAACAGAAGCCTGCGGAACAAAAAGCCCCCGAAATACCGGCTCCTCCCGTTACGGTCATTTCGGGCGAACCTGAAAAAACTGAAACACCGGTGCCTGAAAAAATAACTGAAATGACGAAAGAAGACCCTGTAGACGTTGCAACTTACGCGCAGACGTCATATGTTACTTCGGACGACCGCTATCTGCACCCGTGGACGGCAAACCCCGTCACGGGCAAAACGTTCGACAACCAAACCGTTCCGTGGGCCGGCGAAGAGCTGAAGTTCGGCATACATTATGGCTTTATCCGCGCCGGAACTGCATATATAAGGTCCAACGGTGTAACAAAGACAGAATTCGGCCCGGCATACCGCATAGAAACTATAGCAAACTCGGCAAAAGCCATCGATGCCGTTTTTAAAGTGCGCGATGTAAACTACTCATGGATAAGCTCGAAAGATTATTCGTCCTACGGCTACTCCCAAAGTGTACGTGAAGGCGGCTACTACCGCGATGAATGGGTGTCGTTCAACGCGCCCATGATGACCTATTACGGCATGGTTAAACGGAAGAAAGGCCCCGAACCCCTGGAGGGATTAACGACAGGCCCGGTGCAGGATATGCTCACCTCGCTTTTTTATGTGCGTATGCAGGATTTAAACACAAATAAAGATATAATATTCGATGTCGCCAACAGGGAGCATACATACCCTCTTGTGGTCAAAATAATCAAAAGAGAAAAGGTCAAGGTACCCGCCGGGACTTTTAACTGCGTCGTAGTGGAACCGGCTTTCCGCGGCGAAGGGATCTTTATCACTAAAGGCAAGAGTCTGAAAGTATGGCTGACCGACGATGAACGCAAGATGCCTGTGAAAATGGAAACCGAGGTATTTATAGGTTCCGTAAGTGCGACGCTTGAGGAATACAAAAGAAACTAGGGGCAGACCTCATTTAATAGTCCCTTTGCGCGGCCCCCGGAATGGCGGAGTTTTTTGCGGTCGCCGTTCCCGCTGTTCTGAGACTGGATGGCGCAAACGATAAACCCGAAAGGGCACGCCCGCCGTATGGTGCCGCCCACGGACGGCACACACTTTAGTTGTTACAGTACATTATAATAGGAGACATCCGTATGACCGAAAACGATATTGTTGCGAGGTTAAACGCTAACGGCTCAGAGCTCGACGAACTGCTTGGGGCTTATTTTCACGGCAAGGAAAAGGTCTGCTTTTTCGCCGAACAGTTCAAAAAGCTTTCAAAGAACGGTGGTATGCGGTTTATCAACACATGGAACTGGGGCGCCTTCTGGCTGGGGCCGTTTTACTTCCTCCACAGGAAGCTGGATGCACAAGGAGCGGTATTATTTATGATGTCCATTTTTTCAGGACCTGCATTTATACTCTTCATGGCTGCCGGCGGCATGACAGCCAACTATTTTCTTTTCAAACAATTTTGCAGGGATTTAGTAATAGCGGACTACGGAAATTCCCCTTTTGAAAGGGTCAAAGACAAAATGTATGTAATGGGCGGCAAGAAGACCTGGCCTATTGTATTGTTTGCAATATTCCTGTTCCTGTCGCTGCTCTTTCTTATTATCATAGGCGTAGCTATGGATTATGCAATCAATGAATACGGATATTAAGAGGGGTGGTTTATGAGCAATATTATCAGCGACGTTAATCTGGCAACTCTTATCGCCGACGAACAACTCACCAAAGAACTCCTCGGCACCCATCTGAAAAATGACCGCAAGGTTGAACTTTTTTATACCTTTTTCAAGAAATTCACCGTCGGCGGCACTTTTAAGTATGATCTGTGCTTCAGTTGGTATGCATTTTTCGGGAATATCTTTTATTTCCTTTACCGCAAGCTCTACCTTCCCGCACTGTTGTTTGCTTACGTAATAGTGCCGGGAATTATTATATGCGCCCTCAGTGTTATAGGCATTACGGCGTATATCGGCGGGCGCACCGGAGGCGGCCTTGCGTCAGGATTGGTTATTGCCCTGTTAATGCTCGCATTATACCTTTTGCCTCCCATAACGTTCGCAATGTCCGGAATTTATCTGTATACCAGGAAGTTCCTGAGGGATCTCGAACTGTCCGGGTACGGGAAACTGGATATTGAGAGGGTTAAAGAAAACCTTTCCCTGCTAGGCGGCAGTAACGACTGGGTGATTACGGTTTTAGTCATATTAATGTTCTCTATATTAATATACATATTAATATATATTCCGGTTTACCTCGCTGTAATAGCTACCGCCGGCTACTTTTGATCGCTATATATAACACCTGGGAGATGACAATGCCGTTTCTGTGGTTATGGGTTTTTATACTGACAATTGCCTGTATTTTTCTGGCGTACAGGCTGTCAGTCATATCCGGTGCTTTACGTAATATTGAACAGACTGTTCGCCGGAATCGTCAAGCGGAAGAAAAAGCTGAGGTAAAAGAGCTTCGCAACGGGGCTGTGCCGAAAAAACCCGCCGGCCCTCCCTCTCCTTCTGCAAAACCGGCAACTGCCGCGTTCAGTACTCCTGTAGCTGAGAAAAAAGTACCGCTGCAGGCTCCCTCTCCGGTTTCCGGTGGCATGCCACACCATTCCCCCACTATAAAGGCAGTCACCAATTTCATCAAAGGCGGCAATATATGGGTAACCGGAGGAATAGTGCTGCTCGTGCTCGGGCTGGTATTTGCTTTCAGTTACATCTCCATGCGTTATCAGATACCCGGCGAAGTCAAAGTCTCGGGCGGCCTGCTGCTGGGCTTCGCGCTCTTCGTGTTCGGCTGGCGTCAGCGGACGGCAAGGCATAGCTTTGGTTTGATTTTACAGGGCGGAAGCATCGGCATTATCTTCCTGTCGCTTTTTGCTTCGGTCAAAATATATGACGTCTTCCCAGTGGAAATTGTATTTCCGCTGACCGCCTTGCTGATACTCCTGTCCGGCGTGCTGTCAGTGTTACAGAACAGCCAGTTGACGGCACTCTTCGCCGCGGTCATAGGTTTCGCCGCTCCGGTGCTTCTGTCCAGCGGCAGTGGAAAGTATATGGCGCTTTTTTCATATTACACTCTGCTGAACCTCGGCATTCTGGGCATTGCATTCAAAAAATACTGGAGGTATCTTAACGCCGCCGGCTTTGTCTTCACCTTCGTCGTAGGGATGGCATGGGGTTTACAATATTACGAGGACGTTTTCTTCCTAAACGTTGAAATCTTCCTTGTGGTCTTCTTCCTTATATACACGGCCGTTAATATTCTCTCCATGCTCAGGCAGACCGGCATCCGGGTGGAAAACGCCTTTGCCGTCACAACTTCCTTTGCCTATATGGGGATACAGCTCGGCATTACCGAATATTACGATTACGGCCAGGCCATAGCGGCGTTCACGCTGGGCATGTTCTATATTTTACTCAGCATCTTCCTGGGGCGTAAACTGCGTGAGAAGCTTAAACTCCTCATCACCCTTTACCTGGCGTTGGGGGTAATATTTGTCAATATGTCCCTGCCCCTCTTTTTCAGCGGAGCGATGAGCGCAGGACTGTGGGCGGCTGAAGGAACTGTGCTTGTGATACTTGGAGTATATCAAAACAATCGATTCTTCAGGTGGTTCGGACTGATCGTCGCCACCGCCGCGGTGATAAGCTCGTGGCTGGTATACAGCAACCCGTTCCACAGCCCTTTCCTGGACGGAGTATGGGTGTCCCGCTTCCTGTCCTCCTGCGCTCTTTTGGTATCTTCAGGCGCGCTGTTCAGAATGAAAAACCGGGAAAATTCTTTCCTTGCACCGGCTTTTTTGTTATTCGGCGCAGTTATGTGGTTTGCCGCATTCGGAAACGAATTTTGGCAACAGGGGTATCGTCTTGAGACAGCATACTTAGTGCTCGTGTCATTCAGTGCCTTATTGTTCACCCTGGCCGGGCGAAAGATGGGCTGGCCGCTTCCACAGACGTCGGCGGTGCTGCCGGCAGTCTTTGCCATCTATCTTTTCCTGCCGGCTTTGGCCAGTTTTTTCGTTTCATTCTTGCCGTTAGATGATCCCGGCTATTTCAGCTTCTTCCCGGTTGCCTACCTTTGGACGGACTGGCGCTGGGCCGGGTGGCTTGCATTCACCGCCACATATGGAGTTTTGCTTTATATTTACAGAAGAAAAGAAGGCGCTTTGGCGGGCTTTATGCGTGCGTCGCTCTTTTTCATAACTGTCCTCATGTTTGCTACAAACATTCAAGAGCTTTCCGACTATATTATCAGCAAGGCCGATATCAGCTTCTTCTTCTACGGCACACAGGGGCTTCTGTTTATGGCGGTTTCATCCATACTTGCCGCGCGGCTGAAAGTTTTTGAAAAGTACGCGGCCGTTCGTCTCTGCGGCGGAGGAGCTGTGGTAATATATCTTTTAATGTGGGTGCTGGAATCGGGGAAATATCCGATGCAGGCCAATACCTGGGAGATAGCAAACCTTCCTCTGCTGAACCCCGTGGACGGAGTGGCAGCGGCGGTCATGGCAGCCATTGCCTACTGGTTCCTTCATATCAAATACCGCTCCGTGTCAGCGAAGCTCCCAAAAGGCTGTGAGAAAGCGTTTGCCGTGGCGATAGCGCTGACTTTTTTTTACTGGCTGCATTTTGCCATAGCAAGGGCAGTTTGTTATTACGCGGACGGGTATTATAATATTAACTGGCTGTTCAATTCCGGTGCATACCAGTTGTCCGTGGCCATATTGTGGGGCATTGCCGGCTTAACACTGATGCTGGGCGGGCATAAAAAGCATATCCGGGCCTACTGGACTATGGGGGCGGCTCTGCTCGCGGCGGATGCGCTTAAACTGTTTCTGATAGACCTGTCGCGGGTGGGGACACTGCCCCGTATAGGTTCTTTTATGGCTTTGGGAGCGCTTTTTATAATAATAGGTTACTTTGTGCCGCTGCCTCCAAAGGAGCAAAAAATATGAAGTTTTTATACGCCCTGGTTTTATTTATAACCCTGACGTTAGCAGCGGCTTACGCAGATACACTGAAACCCTCCGATTTCGACTACGGTTTCAAAGTGAGCGTTCCCGAAACGGAATCCGTATACAGTTTCACCCTGCCCGCCCATTTTTACGGACATATAAAAAAAATTGACGCTTCAGATATGATCGTTTTTAACGCGGATGGCGACCCTGTACCTTTCTCTCTCAGACGGCCGGCTCCGGAAAGCTACAGGACATCAGATAACCAGTCCGCTCCGTTTTTCATTATAGACGAAGAACCGGACAACACATCGGAAGCCGATAAAAAGCCGGTGGAAATCATTATAGATCTGTCCTATTTTCCCCAGACACCGGCCGCTCTCAGATTTATTTTTAACAGTGGAAAAGAGTTTAATGCCCTGGTAAACGTTTATGTTTCTTCAAGCGACCTGAACAGTTGGTCGGTAATAACCGATTCAGTGAATATCGCGCAGCTCCGTTCTTCCGGCAATATGATAAAGAGGGATACTGTGGAGCTCCCGCCGCTGCCCCATTCTGCAAAATATCTTAAAATACAGTCGTCTAAAAGAATTGCGGCGCAGGCCATTAAAGAAATAGATGTTTCATTTCACCCCTCCCCTGTTTACGGGAAAGCGGAACGGCTGGCTGTTGAAAGCACATACACCCCTTCCGCAAATAACGGCTCCGCACAATATGATACCCACGGCCACTACCCGGTGGAATGGATACATTTCGATATCCCGCCCTCGTATCTCTTCCCTGATTTCACGATATCCACCAGAAACAACAGCGGCGAACCATGGCAGCCGCTTCGTTACCGTGTCCGTATTGCGCACTATCCGCTGGATGAATCCGTTAACGGCGCCGGCATCAGGGATTCCCGGAACAGATTCTGGCAGCTTACCGTTGACGGAGCCTTGCCGGCAAAAAACAATTCCGCCGTGTTTTACTGGAGGGCGGACGAACTGATCTTCATGGCAAAAGGCCCGGGGCCGTATACCGTGGCGTACGGAAACGATAATTTCACGCCTTCCGCAGATATATTGTCCGCTTCCCGTGCCTTAGGCAACACGGAAATGAGAATCACAGCCGTCTCCCCGGATATAAAACCGGCATACATAGGCGTGGCAAAACAAAACCAGGCCGTTCAGAAAAAAAGCCCTTTCAATTTGAAAAATATATTGTTATTGGGGGCAACGCTTCTTGTAGTGGCCGCGCTGACCCTTTCGGCGGTAAGGCTTATCATGGATATTAACAGAAAAAATGGCTGATATTTCAAAACTGAAAGTAGACAATCTTTCCATTCGGATAACAGGTGCGGCGCAGGACGGGTTCAATGTGCTGCGCAACATTTCTTTCACACTCGCGGCGCCGGAAGTGCTTGGGATACTGGGCGAATCCGGCTCCGGCAAAAGCATACTGGCAAAAGAAATATGCGGGCTGAATTCATACCCGGTGAAAAGAGTTTCCGGAACAATATCGTTCAACGGAAAAATGTTATCAACACGCAAGGATTACACCGGGGTGCGGGGAAAAGAGATCTCAATGATATTCCAGCACCCCACCTCCGCTTTGAACCCGGTCATGACCATAGGCGATCAGATGGTGGAAACAATCCTCCTGCACAAAATGGCGGCGGATAAAAAAACGGCAACCGAACTGGCGGTATCGCTCCTTGCGGACACAGGGATAAGCCATCCAGCGGATCGCATGCGTTCTTACCCACACCAGTTGTCAGGAGGAATGAACCAGCGTGTGATGATAGCCATGGCGCTCTCCACCCAGCCTTGCCTGATGATGGCCGATGAACCCACTACGGCCCTTGATGTCATTACCCAGGCGCAGATCATTAAACTGCTGGCAGATTTGGGGAAGCGGAAAGACTATGCCACTCTTTTTATTACGCACGATATATCGCTGATGCAGCGAATAGCCGACAGGGTGTTGGTATTATACGCGGGAGAAATGATGGAAATGTTGCCGGGCGCGGATCTTGCGTCAGGAAAGATACGCCACCCCTGCACTTTTGCGTTGAAAGAGTGTCTCCCGTCCCTTTCTCACATAGGCGGAGAACTGCCCGCCATACCGGGACAGATTGCACGGAATGACGGCCGGTATGACAACTGCTGCGTTTTCCATGAACGATGCGTGTACGCCCGGCCGCGCTGCAAAGCCGAAAAGCCTGGCTTTACCCACAGGGTGCGCTGTTTCCATCCGCTGCTATAACGAATACTCCGCGGAGGCATCATCGTTTTCCCACACGGTTACGCTGTCAACCATAGAGGGGAAGGTATTTTCAAGCTCGCGGTAAATATACGCCGCCAGGTTTTCGCTTGTGGGATTGACGGTTTTGAACGCAGGGTGATCGTTCAGATATCTGTGATCCAGGTCATCCATTATATCTTTCAGCGCTTTTTTCAGCACGCGGAAATCCACAAGCATTCCTACTTTATCGAGCTTATCCCCGCGTAATACCGCCTCCACCTTCCAGTTGTGCCCGTGAAGGTTTTCGCAGTTCCCCTCATACCCGCGCAGGTTGTGTGCTGATGAAAAATCTTTTATCACTTTGACTCTGTACATTTCCATAACTCCTTAATCTCTTCGTCCATCATTTTTTCCAGCCGTCCGGCGGGAAGTTTTCCCAACTGCACGCAGCCTATGCGCACGCGCACAAGTCGGGCAACCCGTGCTCCCGCGGCCAGAAACATCCTGCGCACCTGCCGTTTCTTCCCCTCCGTCAGTATAACTCTGTATTTGAGCGGGGAAACATACTCGACCCGGCACGGCAGGAACAGATCGCCGTCCGATACAATACCGGCGGAAAGTGTCTTTATCCACTGTTTATCTATATCTTTGTCAATAAAAACCAGGTATTCCTTTTCAACATGATATTCGCTACGCTGAAGCTTGTAAATCAGTCCCCCGTCACTTGTGAAAAGCATGAGCCCTTCGCTGTCGTAATCCAGCCTGCCGGAATAACCCAGCTTTTTTGCAGCCAGTTCCGGAAAGGTGGAAAGGTTGGGCTTGCCGTTCGGGTCGTTATAAGATGAAAGCACCCCGCGGGGTTTGTGGAATTTGTAAATACTTAGGTCTTGTTCGCCCAGCCCCACACCGTCCACTGCGATCACTCCCCCCGTGAGGCCTACCTTTATGCCGGGGACAGCTATTTCACCGTTCAGCGTCACCCTGCCCTGAGAGATCAATTTATCAGCTTCATGACGGGAATATTTTCCCGTCTGCGCCAGCCGTTTGCTCAAACGTATTTCTTCGCTCATTGCTGCCTCGAACGCAACTCCTGCCACTCCATAAATGTAGGCAGCTCAGAAAGATCATTCAAGCCGAAATACTCCAGAAAATAACGGGTTGTAACATACAATAACGGCCGGCCGGGCACGCTTTTACGCCCGGCAACAGTTATCAGGTTTTTATCCAGCAGGCTGCGCATGGTACCGGAGCAGTCCACCCCCCTGACCTTCTCTATCTCCGCTTTGGTTACCGGCTGTTTATAGGCTATTATGGAAACCGTCTCAAGTGAACCCCGCGACAGGGTCTCGGCGCGTTCCCCGAAATATTTTTCCAGCGTCTGAGTGAGCGACGGGGCGGCTGACATCTGAAAACCGCCGGAAACCATCCTTATTTTAAGGCCGTTTTCCTGTTTATTGAACTCTTCGGCATACTCTATCAAACGATTTTCAAGGTTGAACGGGTCAAGCAGCTTTTTGAAAAAATCCAGCTCAAGCGGTTTCCCTGACAGGAAGAGCGATGCAATAAAAAGTTGCTTTTCATTATCCATATCATACCTTGTGGAAGATCATGTCTTCCGGCAGTTTCAAAAACTCCGCGATCCCTTTAAGCGCGGGGCGCGCGTCAAGGGAGTAGCTGTTGACATAGAGATCTATATGGGATTTCATGACGTTTTCATCCATCTCGTCGGAATACTTTTTCACAAACGACATAATATCGGCGGGATTCCGCCGCGCGTACTCCAGCGATTCGGTTATCAGCTTATTTATCAGGCTGGCGTATTCAGCGAGCGATCTGCGCATGACTATCGCCCCCAGCGGCAGAGGTGACTTAAAGCGCTCCTGCCACAGCTCACCCATGTCGGCGGCTTTCTCCAGGCCGTAATTTTGGTATGTGAAACGCCCCTCATGGATAATCAGCCCGGCGGCATACTCCTCACTTTCCACCCCGGGCATAATCCTGTCAAAGCGCACCGGCACACAGGCAGGCACAAATTCAGGGTAAAAAAGGGAAAAAACTTTAAATGCCGTGGTATGCAGCCCCGGCACAGCAATCACACCTTTCATTGAAGCGCCGGGCTTTTTGACCAGAAGCGGGCCGCAGCCGAACCCTAAAGCGCCGCCCGCGGGGAGAAGCGCGTATTCATCAATTATCTCCCCAACAACGCCGTACGATATTTTGGTTATATCAGGCTTTCTCCCGACGGCAAGCCTGTTGAGCTGCTCCACGTCATCCATAGTCAGATTTAAGGTGACGTCTGCATTTATTTTACCGGAAAGCAGAGCGGCAAATATAAAAGTATCGTTCGGGCAACTTGAAATGCCCAGTGAAAAATGTCTGATAAGCGCATATCCTCCGGCGAATTATTTGGCCACGGATGATATCGGTATGGAGCCTATAACATATTTCAGGTCGTCGTCGATCAGATGTATACCGCCGCCGAACGAAAAGCTGCTGCGGCCGGAATTGAAATCATCCCATCCGGCCTGAACAAAAAGATGATCCAAAAAGTAATATTTCGCATTTACTTTCATATACGGACCGCCCGGTTCTCTTAAAAAGTCGGATATTTCAAACGTCAGCGACAAATTGTCATTACCCAGCGGGTATAGATCCACACCAAAGCCCAGCGTGTTTTCAAACATCCCTCCCCTCACTCCCAAGTACCTTTCAAACATCAGGGCATATTGCAGGGAGAAGGCCAGGACGTTTTCCTGCGTCTTCGTCTTTTCCTCGGTGTAATGTTGGTCATCTGCGGGATTCACATAATCGGTCACAGTGTATTCAGTATACGTCGTGGAGGAATTGTAAAGTTTGTTGCTGATTCCGAACAGATAGTAACGTTTGCTGCTGGGCTGGAGTTTGACCGTGAATGTGCCGTGGTAATCGTCGTTGGCGGGCAGGTATTCGAGCCCCGCCTCCAGTTTCAGCACAAGCTGATCCGCACGCGTCATCATTGTATGTATGCTGTTGACGGCATCTTTAAGTTGATCCCTGGTCTCATTATCCGCCAGCAGCATGCCAATCGTACCTTTGCCGTCATGGGCATCCTGGGTGATCTTGTTTATGTTATCAATAGAAATTTTAGCTTCATCGGTGAGCTCTTTCAGATTTTTCAGACTGGCCTGGATATCGGACTCTTCAGAGGCCATGATCCTGTCCAGACCTTTGCTGAATTTATTCAGGGATGCCGTCATTTCATGTATATTTGTTACGATCTCGTCCAGATCCCGTTCCCTTTTCGAAGTAATATTGTCCACCGTGGCGCTCATTCTGTTGATATTTCTTATAATAGAGTTGATTTCATCCTGGTTAGTGGCCAGTATATTGTTCAGCCTGTCGGTGCTGAGCCTCAGATTACGCAGGATAGCAGCCATATCCTCTTTACCCTGCTCAGAGGCAAAGGTGCTGTTGAGGGCGGAAGTCAAAATGGAGACCTGCCCGGCAATATCCTGAACTTTCTCAGCAAGATCATCCATAGTCATGGTGGATTTGAAATTGTTGTACACCCCTCCGTCAACAAGATAGCCTATGGCCGGTAATGTGGATTTGGTGTTCAGGTCGATGAACTTCTCCCCCATCAGCCCGTCTTGGGAAATCATCACAGTGACATTATCGGGGATTTTGATCTCATCGGTGATTGATGCTCTGATGGCTACTTTGCCGCTGTCAATCTCGATTTTATTGACTTTGCCGACGGTTATTCCTCTGTATTTAACCTTGGAATTAGCTGTTATACCTGAAGAATCGGTCGCCAAAAAAGTGACCTGAAGGCCTCTTGAACCAAAAAGATGCAGGTTGCCCATCAACGCCGATAAAATAAGTACCAACACAATGCTGCCGACTACAAAGAGGCCGACTTTTGTTTCACGCGTCATCAGCTACCTGCCTAGTAAACATTTATCGGCCCTACACTTGAACCGGAGAAAAACTGCTTCACCAGCGGGTCTTCCGTTTTGTCGAAATACTCCGGCGTCCCCTGAGCCACAATTGTGCCACCGTATATCATAGCAATATTATCCGCCGTTTTCAATGTACACTTTATGTCGTGTGAAATAACCACGGATGTCATGCCGGCCGTATTTTTTTGTGTGTCTTCGATCAGGGTGTTCACCACGTCAGTCATGATTGGGTCAAGCCCTGTCGTAGGCTCGTCGTACAGCATTATCTCCGGATTCAAAGCAAGCGCCCTGGCAAGCCCCACCCGCTTACGCATACCGCCGGACAGCTCCGAAGGGTATTTTTGGTCTATACCTTTCAACCCCACCTGCAAAAGTTTTTCATGTACAATATCCCTTATTTCAAGGGAGGTTTTATATGTATGCTCTATAAGCGGGAACGCGACATTATCGAACACATTCATGGAGTCAAAAAGCGCAGCATTCTGAAAAAGCAGGCCGAACCTGCTGCGCATGGAGAGTAGTTGGCTCTCGTCCATCTGGGTTATGTCTTCACCATCGATCAGGATCTGTCCCGAATCAGGTTTTATCAATCCTATGATCTGCTTGATAAAAACGCTTTTACCGGTACCTGACGGGCCTATAATGAAAGTACTCTTCCCTTTCGGGATTTTAAGGTTTATATCCCTGTGCACAACGTGCCTTCCGAAACTCTTACTGGTATGGATAAATTCTATCATAAACCGGCCTCAGAATAACAGCGCTGTGATGACATAGTCGAAAAGCAGGATCAGCACACACGATAACACTACCGACTGTGTCGTTGCCTGCCCGACGCCCAGAGCACCGCCTCTGGCGTAAATTCCTTTGTAACAGCCCACAAGCGACAGTATCAGCCCAAAAGTGACCGCTTTTATGGTTCCGTTAAGAAAATCATCCATACTTATATACAGGAACATATTTTCAATATACATCGTGGAGTTCACTTCAAGCCCGTTAACAACCACTATATATCCGCCTATCATGCCGCACACAACCGTAACAAAACTCAGAAGCGGCATAACTATAAGGCTGGCAATGACTCTGGGCGCCACCAGATACTGCAGCGGCTCTACTGCAAGCGCATACAGAGCGTCTATCTGCTCTGTAACCCGCATCGTACCGAGTTCCGCCGTCATAGCGGACCCGCACCGGGCGGTTACCATTATAGAACTCAGAACCGGTCCCAGCTCTCTGGCCATGGCAAGAGCAACGACGGCTCCCGTCATCTGTTCCGCCCCGAACTTATGAAAACCGAAATAGCACTGGTATCCGAAAACCATACCGGTAAACATACCGGTCAGCATTACCACCGGTATGGAATTTACCCCGACAAACTCCATCTGCTCCATTATCAGCCGGAAACGGAAAGGCGGGCGCACTGCCCAGCGTATGGTATCCCACAGCATCATAAACAGACCGCCCAGAGTGTTTAAAACACTCAGGACGAAACTGCCCAGAAAGCTGAATGGGTTCATCATTTCGACACTCCGTCAGGATACTTATAAATCCTGGGTATTCTGCCCGATATACCGCATAAAAACTCGTACTCTATGGTCCCGGTCATTGAGGCTATTTCAGTTGCGGTGATATGGCTGCCCATTACTTCCACATCTTTATTGTAAGCACTTTCACCGATCACGGAAACATCGATCATCGCCATATCCATGCATACTGTACCCACAACCGGACAGCGCACACCGTCAACATACATAAAGCCTTTATTGGTAAGTGAACGGCTGTAGCCGTCGGCGTAGCCCATAGGAACCACACCTATCGTGCAGTCAGCCGGGGCGATAAAACGCCTGTTATAGCTGACAGATTCACCCTTTTTCAGTTCATGAACATGAATTATTTTGGAATGTATACTCATCACCGGTTTCAACGGTATATCCGCCGCACCGTTTGCATATCCGTACAAAAACAGTCCCGGCCGTGTATAATCGTATCTGTTGGTGTATTTAGCCGTGGCTGATGAATTGTAAAGGCTTGTGCTGAAGCCCAGTGATCCGTATTTTGTGATAAAATCCCTGAAAACGCTCTCCTGGCGCGATGTATATTCAGGATCCCCGTCGCTGGACGACAGATGGCTCATGACATGGTCTATCGTAAACCGGGGATATTTTTTACTGAATTCAATAAGATTAAATGAGGGTTTGAATCCCAGCCGCCCCATCCCTGTGTCGATCTTTATGACCACACCGGAAACCCGGTCTGTTTTTTCAAGGTAATTATGGAAAGCATCCGCTGATTCACCGTTGAACAGAGTAAGGTGAAGCCTGTTGCTATAAACATAATCAT
Source organism: Deferribacterales bacterium (assembly GCA_031556255.1). Lineage (GTDB taxonomy): Bacteria > Chrysiogenota > Deferribacteres > Deferribacterales > JAISNW01 > JAIRQX01. The sequence goes on from JAVBTI010000091.1 coordinate 17,705, forward strand.
AAAATACCGGCTCAATATACCCCAGGACAATTATACGTGCCCCGTCACCGCCCAGCGCCTCCCGGAGGGCTATACCTTCCGATATCGTCGCCACGCCGAAATCCCGCACCCCGCAATGCTTATTCGCAAACACACCGAGTTTATCCGCTCCGTGGCCATAGCCGTCCGCTTTGACTATTGCGATAATTTCCGAACCGGACAATTTTTTCGCCAAAAATATATTATGCGCAAAATTTTGCATATTGATCTGCGCATAGGTGGGCCTCAGACTTTTAACCGCCGCTCCGTTAAGCTCAGTCATCTCTTCCTGAATCCTCTTTCGGCGTGAGAATGCCCGCCGTATAAAGCAGGTACGATCTGATAAAAGGCTCCAGCCCGCCGTCCATAACCGCGTCCACATTCCCCGTTTCATGGCGCGTGCGCAGGTCTTTCACCATTTTATAAGGGTGCATCACATACGACCGGATCTGGTTGCCCCAGCCGATGTCCGATTTGGAGGCTTCCACCTTTTCTTTTTCAGTGTTGCGTTTGTTCATTTCATATTCATATAGTCTAGACCGCAGAATTTTCATGGCATGGGCTTTATTTTTATGCTGGCTGCGCTCCGTCTGGCAGGCCACAACTATACCCGTAGGAATATGAGTTAACCGCACCGCTGAATCCGTCCTGTTGACGTGCTGCCCGCCGGCGCCGCCCGCGCGGTACGTGTCGATCCGCAGATCGGATTCGTTTATCTCTATCTCCACGTCATCATCTATTTCAGGCAAAACAAATACCGAAGCGAACGAAGTGTGCCTGCGGTTCTGCGAATCAAACGGCGAGATCCGCACAAGCCTGTGAATGCCCGTTTCCCCTTTCAGATAACCGTAGCTGTAGGGACCGATTACGTTGAAAGTGACCGATTTAATCCCCGCCTCTTCGCCGTCAAGCTGGTCAAGTATCTCAAGCTCAAAGCCCTCTATCTCCGCGTAGTGGCTGTACATACGCATAAGCATGGACGCCCAGTCGTTGGATTCGGTGCCGCCCGCCCCGGAATGTATGGTCACTATCGCGTTGTTGACATCATGATCGCCCGAGAGGATCAATTTCAATTCGAAATCACCCGTCATTTTTGACAGAGTTTTTACGTTCTGCTCAAGCTCGGGCAGGAGCGATTCCTCCCCCTCCTTATAGAGCTCCAGAAATACATAGCAGTCATCCATGGCGGATTTCAGCTTTGCCCACTCCTCTATGAATTTTTTGTAATTGGACTGCTCTTTGAGGAGCAGTTTCGATTCCTTTTTATTCCAGAAATTGGGATCGGCCATGGATAAAGCATCTATCTCCGCGATCCGTTTGTTCACCTCGTCTTCTTTAACGGCGGAAGTGAAACTTTTTATCAGTTTTTTATCACTTTCCAGTTCGGCTACTATCTCTTCAGGCTGCATTTATATTCCTTATAGTTCTTTTATCATCGCGATCTCATCGCAATCGGGATATTTTACGCATTTTAAACAGTCCGTCCATATCTTTTTGGGCAGTTCTTCCATGGAAATAAGACGGAATCCCAGCCGGGAAAAGAACTTTTCCATATAAGTCAGGGTAAAAACTTTGCGGAAACCAAACTCTTTCGCCCGCTCAAGCTGGGCGGACACAATTCTGCTGCCTACGCCGTGCCGGTGCATATCGGAACGCACAGCCAGGGAGCGGATTTCCGCCAGGTCCTCCCACATGGGGTGCAGAGCGCAAACGCCCAGAATTTCGCCGTTTTCCTCGTAAACCATATACTCGAATATCTTCTCGTATATCTCATTTTTACTCAGCATCAGCATCTGCCCTTTGTTGGCAAAAGAGTTGACCAGAGACTGAATGTTTTTCGTATCAGCCATGGTGGCTTGCCGTATCATAGATGTCTGCTGTCTTTATACAGCTTATATTGTATAGCATCCACCAAAGCCTGATAGCTCGCATCAATAATATTCGCGGCAACGCCCACCGTACTCCAGTTGGCGCCTTCGTCGCTCGATTCCATCAGTACCCGTGTCAGCGCCTCGGTACCGTCGCTTCCGTCCAGAATCCGTACTTTATAATCCACAAGAGCCATGGACGCCAGAGATGGGTAAAATTTCAGCAGCGCTTTCCGCACCGCATTGTCCAGTGCGTTTACCGGGCCGTTTCCGTGGGCGGCGGTGTGCTCCACCTCGTCGTTCACACTCAGCATTACTGTGGCTTCCGCCAGGGGCGTTTCATAGAGGCTGCGTTTTTCGTCTATCACTCGGTAGCTGATTAGGTTGAAAAATTTTGGCATCTTTCCCAGCGCAGAAAGGATAAGCAGTTCAAAAGACGCTTCCGCCCCTTCGTATTCATAGCCGCGGTTTTCCATCAGTTTGAGTTTTTCAAGTATCTCCCCGGTGTTGTGGTCGGCAAGATCGAGGCCAAAGGCCTGGGCTTTATACAACAGGTTGCTTTTGCCGGAAAGATCGGAAAGGAGCACCCTTTGTTTGTTTCCCACCAGTTCGGGCTTAATATGCTCATACGTGGCGGCATTTTTCATTATTGCCGACACGTGTACCCCGCCTTTATGGGCGAAGGCGGAACGACCCACGTACGGCTGCTTGCTGTTGGGAGTGAGATTGCCCAGCTCGTTCACAAACATTGATATATCGCGGAGCTCCGCGAGCTTCTCCGGGGTAACGCACTCGTAGCCGTATTTCAGTTGCAGGCTGGGTATGATCGAACACAGGTTAGCGTTTCCGCACCGCTCACCCACTCCGTTTATCGTGCCCTGAACATGGGACGCCCCCGCCCGTACAGCCATAATACTGTTTGCGACCGCACATTCGCAATCGTTATGGCAGTGTATGCCGAAAGGCGAACCGTTCAGTATTTCCCGCACTTCCAGCGATATGGCTGATACCTCGTCCGGCATTCTGCCGCCGTTTGTTTCGCAGAGCACCACACAGTCCGCCCCGGCGTCGACCGCCGTGCGCAGCACCTTCAGCGCATATTCTTTATTGGCCCTGTAGCCGTCGAAAAAATGCTCCGCGTCAAAATATACCTTGTCGGCGCGTTTTTTCAGATACTGTATGCTGTCGTAAACAAGCTCAAGATTTTCTTCCAAAGTGATCTTAAGCGCGTCCCGCACATGCAGATCCCAGGTTTTGCCGAATATGGTAAGGTTAGGCACATCGGCGGCAAGGAGCGACTGGATTATGGTATCGCCGTCGCAGGTCAGTTTGGCCCTGCGGGTGCTGCTGAAGGCGGATATTTTATCTTTCGGCACACCGCCGCTGTCCAGTGCTTTAAAAAATTCGATATCCCGGGGGTTGGAACCGGGCCATCCGCCTTCCACACAGTCTATGCCGAAATCGATCAGCCGTTTGGCGATACGTATCTTGTCATTTGCCGTGAAATTTACTTCTTCCGCCTGCGTGCCGTCACGCAGTGTTGTGTCATATAAAAAAACTTTGCCACTCATTATTATCCCTACTGCACTTTATCCTCATTGCCCAAAAATGCGTCGTGCAGAACCCTTACCGCAAGCTCGGTAAATTTTTCTTCTATTATACAGGAGACCTTAATCTCGCTCGTGGAAATCATCATAATATTGATATTGTTGTCGGACAAACTTTTAAACATGGTGGCGGCCACGCCGGAGTGGCTTTTCATTCCGACACCCACGATGGAAACCTTGGCAATATCTTCGTCGGACTCCAGCTTTACCCCGCCTGTCCCGTTTGCCAGTCTATTGCAGACATCCATGCTGCGGGGGAGTTCCGTTTTGGATACGGTGAAGCTTATATTGGCTTTGCCGCTGGAGCCGGAGTTCTGAATAATCATATCCACATTGACATTTGCCTCCGCAAGTTTCGTAAAAAGCTCGGCGGCGACACCCGGCTTGTCAGGCAGATTCCTGAAGGTTATTTTTGCCTGATTTTTATCACTGGTTACCCCTGATACGACCATTTGCTCCATATTTGCCTCCATACGTGACGTCACAAGCGTGCCCGGTTTATCCTCGAGCGAGGAGAGCACCATAATATCAACATCATAATTCATCCCGAATTCAACGCACCGTGATACTAAAACCTTTGCTCCAAGCGAAGAAAGTTCCAGCATCTCTTCATGGGAGATAACGTCCAGTTTTTTCGCGTTTCTGACAATTCGCGGATCGGCTGTGTAAACGCCGTCCACATCCGTGTATATCTCGCATACGTGGGCGTCCAATGCCGCAGCCATTGCCACAGCCGTGGTATCGGAACCGCCCCTGCCGAGAGTGGTTATGTCGCCGGTTTCAGGGCAAAATCCCTGGAAACCCGCCACTACACAAATCTTTCCTGCAGCAAGCGCCTTTTTGATCCTGTCCGCATTAATTTTTGTAATGCGCGCTTTAGAATATTTATTATCCGTCGCTATACCCGCCTGCATCCCCGTGAAAGACTCCGCAGACAGCCCAAGCTGCTTAAGAGCCTGCACTATGAGGGGTACGTTGGCTGTTTCGCCGGTGGACACCATCTGGTCATATTCCCGCAGATCGTAATCCGGGGAAATCTCTTTTAGATAACCGATCAGCCTGTCGGTCACCCCGGCCATCGCGGACGCAACCACAACCACATCGTTCCCCTGGCGTTTCTTCGCGGCCACTTTCGCGGCCACATTCTGAATCCTCTCCACGCTGGCGACACTCGTGCCGCCGAATTTCATTACAACTACGCTCATGTGAACACCTATATTTTCAAGAACCTTTCCGCAATTTTATAGCCGTCTTTCAGATTAAACGATGGGGTTATGAATTCGCTGTAGGCGTTATTTCCGTCCGGCTTAATCCCTGTTCCGTATAATATTGCCGGCACGGGGGTTGCCGAGTGGGTTTTTATTCGCACCGGCGTGGGGTGATCCGGCATCAGCAGGATGCGATGGTCGCCGAACTGTTTCAGCCCTTCCGTGATTACCGGCAGCATGATTGAATCTATCCTTTCCACCGCCGTGACTTTATGCTCTATACTGCCCATATGTCCCGCCTCGTCCGGCGCCTCCACATGGATGAACACATAGTCTCTATTTTTCAGCGCTTCTATGGCGTAAGAGGCTTTCCCTTCAAAATTGGTGTCTATAAAGCCGGTCGCGCCGGGCACTTTTATCAGATCCATGCCGGCGCACAGGCCAATACCTTTTATCAGATCAACAGCGGCGATAACCGCTCCGTCCACGCCGTATAAATCTTTAAACAGCGGCATGGCCGGGCGTTTCCCCTGCCCCCAGAGCCAGATGGAATTGGCTTTTCCCGTCTCACCGTCAAACACCTGTCCGGCTTTCCGCATAATGCCGTACACAAAATCGCCGTCCCGCCCTTTCGGCAAGTATTCCGCGATCTTCTGCCCCGATATGTCGTGCGGGGGCGTGGTGCCGGCGCTGAGATCCATATCGCGCACAACCACAAGGTGGCGGTAACTCAGCCCCTGGTAAAACTCAATGCCGCTTCCGGCAAACAGCTTTTTCAGCCGCTCTATCGCCACACCGGCACTGTTGTTGTCGATATGATGGGCGCTGAAATCCTCCATGACGGTGCCGTCCGCAAAGCCCTCCGACTCAAGCGATCCGGCAAGCGACACAAGGTTGCAGCGGAACGCCATGTCGTTCGGCCCTAATGCGATACCCATGCTCGCCGCCTCCAGCGGGCTGCGGCCGGTGTAATATTTACGCGGGTCATAGCCGAACACGGAAAGGTTGCATATGTCACTGCCCGGGGGGAAGCCTTCCGGCGTGGTGTGAACCAGGCCGCACTCCCCCTCTTTCGCCAGCCTGTCCATGTTAGGGGTTTGGGCGTATTCTATTATGGTTTTATCACCAAGGGACGGCTGGCGTTCGTCGCTCATACCGTCGCAAAGTAAAACTAAATATTTCATAACTCTACCTTTTAATTTCCGGATTCCGGGTCAAGCCCGGAATGACGAGGATATTTCATTTTATTCTATTCTATCCCTTCGACGCGTATTATGACGGTCTTGCCGAATACGCTGTCCATTTTGTCTATCTCTTCCACGGCGGCGTCAATCTGCCTGCCGGTGGTTTCGTGGGTCAGAAAAACAAGCGGCACATTTTCGCCCATAGCCTGGGGTGCCCTTTGGAGCGCGCTGCGTATGCTGATTTTGTTTTTGGCGAGTATCCCCGCTATGGCGGAGAGCACCCCGGGGTGGTCGCCCGCGGTAAACCGCAGGTAGAATGCCGATACAGCCTCTTTAATATTTTTCATCGGGAACCTTTCTTCAATGGGTTGCTCAAAGCCCAGCGACGGCACCCTGCCCACGCTGCCGCATACGATATTCCTGGCGATATTGACTATATCCGCAACCACGGCACTGCTTGTGGGCACGCCGCCGGCCCCGCGCCCGTAGTGCAGCGTTGTGCCGACAATATCCCCCTGCACCTGCACGGCGTTGAAAACGCCGTTTACCGCGGCAAGCTGATAGTGGTTGGGAATCATGGTCGGATGTACCCGCACCTCCACCCCGTCATTCCACTTTTTCGCTATGGCCAGCAGTTTTATCGTGCAGTCCAGCTCTTTTGCAAAATCGATGTCCACGGCGGATATCTGGGTTATCCCCTCCGTGTAAACCTTGTTGAAATCCACCCACGTGCCGAAAGCGATGGATGAAAGAAGTGTTATTTTATGTGCCGAATCGATTCCATCCACGTCGAAGCCGGGGTTAGCCTCCGCGTAACCGAGCTTCTGCGCGTCTTTGAGGACAGCGGCGTAATCCTGCCCTTCGTCCGTCATGCGGCTGAGGATATAGTTTGCGGTGCCGTTGATGATAGCGTTGATCTCGGTAATGTTATTGGCAGTCAGATCTTCTTTGAGCACTTTAATGATAGGTATGCCGCCGCCCACGCTCGCCTCAAACTCAAGCTCCACACCTTTTTCCTTGGCCAGAGTGAAAAGTTCCCTGCCGTGAACCGCTAAAAGCGCCTTGTTGGCGGTGACAACGTGCTTGCCGTTGTTGATGGCGGCGGTGATAAACCTTTTGGCATGGTCGTACCCGCCGATAAGCTCCACTATTATGTGAATATCGGGGTTGTTGATCAGTTCCACGGCGTCGGTGACGGCAATCCGGACGGCGGGAAGCTGATCTTTCGGCTTGTCTTTAAAGCTGAGATCCGCCACACCCATGAGGTTGATCTCTATTCCCGTTTTCCGGCGTATCGTTTCTTTATTTTTGAGCAGGGTATCGACGGTGCCTTTCCCTACAACGCCGTAACCGATAACTCCCACATTGACCTTTTTCATATTTCGCTCCATTAATATAAATTAACAGTAAACGTAATTTTTACAATTACCGGCGCATTAAGTCAAGTGCTGAATGCGTTTAATCTGCTTGACATAAACGGGGATATTGCCGATTATAGATTATGAAGAACGGCAAGCGTGTGGACTGCTTTAAATGCAAATATCTGCGAATCACATGGGAGCCGCAGTTTCCCTATGCATGCGACGCACTGGGATTTAAATCGAAAATAATCCCGTCACTGGAAGTTTTCCGCAATTCCAACATGCCGTGCCAGATGTTCTCAGCAAAGGCGGTAAATGATGAAAAGAAAAGTCAGTAACGGGCCGGGTATCAGGCTCCTCATTTACGACGAACCCGGAGTGATAGAACCGGAATCGCTGCCTAAAACCGGTATCTGGCTCAGGGTGGTGGGGTTAAAAGATACCTCCGTGCTGGAAAAAATCTGCGAACATTACCAAATTCATGATCTCGTACTGGAAGACATCCTCAACCCCCGCCACCAGCCGAAATACGAACGCTTCGAAAGCTACTCACTTTTTATTCTGAAAACTTTCTATTACAGCAACGCGGATGGCGAACTGCTTATTTCGCCCGTCAATATAGTTGCCGGAAAAGAGTTTATACTCACTTTCGAAGATAAAACAAACAACCTTATCAGCAGTTATGTAAAAAAAATCACCGGCAAGCCGGGGTCAACGGAACACACTGTTTACGATCTGCTGGATACTATAATAGACCACTATCTTGCTTTCACTTACGGCTATCAGGAACGGGTTTATGAAATTGAGGACCTGCTTTTGGAATCCAAAGGTGAATACAACCTTACAAAACTGTTCAACCTGCGGCGGGAACTCCACCTTTTCAGAAGAGTGATACGGCCGGCGCAAAATATGACCGAATCGCTTCTGCGCCCGCAAAGCGCCCATCTGCACAGCCCCGACATGGTTCCGTATATCAACGACCTCCTGGATCACGCAAGCCGCGCCAACAGTCTTGCGGAAGGGCTGTGGGAAACGCTCAACTCGATCCAGACGGAGATATTTACCCAGCTCCAATACAAGCTGTCGCGTACCATGAATATAATGACGGCGGTTTCGCTGATATTCCTGCCGCTGATGGTTATTACCGGAATATACGGGATGAATTTCGACTATATGCCGGAACTGCACTTTAAATACGGCTATCCTGCGGTTTTGGCACTGATGGCTGTCGTCGGCAGCGGGCTTTTCATGCTCTTTGTGAAACGGAAAATGTTTTAACTGGACTTAAC
>JAVBTI010000007.1:0-32580 GCA_031556255.1 Deferribacterales bacterium
CCTACCCCGTGCTGAAATAAGATACGGAAGGGGGCTTAAAACGCCCCCGCCGGGTGTCCCAAAAGTACCCTTTTACAGAAACCGGATGCCTTTAAAGATCACACCTGTATTACGCATCCGGTTTTCGTCATTGCGGGTTCCGTCACCCCGGACCTGATCCGGGGTCCAGGATGAAATAATGTGGAATGTCCCTGTTATTCTTATCTGGATTGCGGCTCAGGGCCGCAATGACGGAAGGCTGGATTGCGGCTCAAGGCCGCAATGACGGAAGGATGGATTGCGGATCCCCGGATCGGGGTTCGGGGCAGACTTAGTCCGGGGCAGGCTTGGTCTGAAATGACGGAGTTTTTGCGGCTGTCACTCTTATGACATTTAATGAGGTCTGAGCCTGGGCGTTTCTGTTTTTTCCATAAGGGCGAACAGCTCTCTTTTGGAATGGATATCAAGTTTTATATATATATTTTTTTTATAGCCTTTGACCGTTTCATCGGAGAGATTCAGCGTCCTGGCTATTTCCGGTACAGTGTAGCCGAGGAGTATATGCTCCACAATTTCCATATCCCGCGCTGAAAGCCCCGGCATCCGCGGCTTCCGGCTGTGCGTATTTTTATTTGTTTTCACGCCCTTCCTTGTTTTGAGAATTCTCCAACTGTATGTGAGGGATGATTCGATCGTAAGGTAAAAAACTGTGAACACTATCGCAACAGCGGAGATTACGGCAAACAATATATCCACTTTATCGCGGAACATAGCCAGTATCCCCGCATGCATCATTACCACCATCAGCTCCACCGCAGGCACCAGTATCGCTATAAACTTTGTGCGGCGGTGTTCGAAAATGGTGTTGGCGAAGAAACCCACAAAGCTGTTGGATGCGCAGTTAAAGCCTAAGAAAACAACCGCCGGGTAGGCCAGTACTTTGAAAGGCGCCGACATGGCCACACAGACGAAGCCGACCACGGAGAGCGCCAGATATACAGTGCATATTTTAAAAGGGCTGAAGTTGAACTTTTTAACGGCTACCAGCGCCGCAACCGCCCCGGCCACACCAACCAGATAAAATACAAAAAGCCCATGGGGAAGCGTTCCCGCATAAGCCAGAGAGAAAATACCCAGCATGGTGATAATCCCGATCATAAGGATCAGGCCCACCCGCAGTGTAAGGGGGAAGGTAATTTTTTTTACCTCGACTTCCCCGGCAGTGCGTGTTTCCACTTCCATATATTTCGGCAGTGCGGCGTACGCAAATATCAGGGCGGCGATTATCAGCATGGAGACTGTGTTGAAAACAATGAATGACGCCTGGATGTAGCCGTTATGCAGCAGCGCCATGACGGGAAAGGCGAAAATGGCGGATATATACACGAAATTCAGTTCGCTGCTGTTGTCGTACAATACGCTTTCCAGCACGTAGTTGGAGCCTATCAGGAATACGCAGCAAAAACAGCTTGTATCGTCGGCGGCGACGAGGGCGGGGGGGGGCAGTGGAAGAAGGAGTATGACTGTGGCAATAAACGCGGTACACAGCACTATCCGGGCAAGGATCAGGGAGTGTTTGAGGAAAAAGTAGTTGGCGGCCATTGAAACGACAAAAGCTGAAATTATGACTGCCGTGCCGTGACGTTCGTCAACGGCGATCGGGAACCATCCATACAGCGTCAAAGTATCGCCCGCAAAAAAAACTATCCCCATCTGCCAGACGGCAAACAGTGATACAATAAGGATCATGGGGATTGACAGAGTTATTCTTTTATCACTGCCCGTCCTGTATAATTTGATGATGTTGTTTATATGATTCATTAAAAGTTATTTTAATATACTAATTGTTATATTTTTTCAAGAAAAACAATAAAAATCAGCAAAAAAACACTCTCCTTCCTTCCCTTGAAGGGGGGGGCTTAAAAAAGGCGATCGTTCGTTTAATATGTGTTCGGTATCGAGCATGATATGTGGGGTGAGAAAAAATAAATATATTTATCTCTTTGTTGTTGCTGGCTTTCTCTATTGGCTGCGGCGGCAATAACGGAGGCGGTGACGGTGATAACTGCACAATAATCTGCACCCCTGGCGGTGCCGCGGCCGAGATCGGCACGATGGGCGGTTGAAAAATATACATCTACGGGGAAGGTGATAAACCTGAAGCTGACCGGTCCGGATGCGCGCGGGAGCAGTGATTACTTTGCGTTTTCCTCAATATATTTGACAAAACCTTCAATGTAAGCTCCTGGGATTTTTATTGCGGCCACTTTGTTGCTTCCGGTAACTTTTATTTCAAGGCCGTTGTTTATGAATTTTTTCAGATACTGCGGAGTTCTGCTGTCCAATACGATGATGAAATCTTCAGTAACCGTTCTGCCGGGAGCGTTTTCGCCGGCACTGCCCATGTCCACGTATTTCAGTTCGAGTTTATTGCCGTTTGAATCCGCGGCTTCGTAGAAATAGGCTTTTTCCCGCAGGGTCATCCTGAAATAAAGCTGTGTTTCGGTTATATCGCCTCTGTACTGACGGAGAAGGGCGTAGGAGTCGGCATGGATGCCGTAGTTCATGTTGAACAGGCTGATATCGCCGCCTTTGCACCACATCGCGTTTTTATACGCCGGGTTGCATCGCACCGCTTCATAGGAGAGGCGGGCGTCGTTAAGATGGGTTATTTCGTCAAGCCGGGTCTGGATCTTATTTTTGGCAACCTTTGCTTTGATCGTTACCACAAAAGTGTTTCCGTCTTTCCCGGAAGATATGATATTGTAGCTTTCTATAAAACCCTGTGAATTTGAGTGGAGCTTGTCTTTGATCAGCTCGCCGTTTTCCAGCAGTACTTCGCTTGATACCATCACTCCCACAGTCTGTTCAATGGCTGTGATAAAGGCGCTTTTTTTGGCCTCTTCGGGTGAATTGCCGAACCCGGTGACGATTATGGAATCATCCTGAGAGAAAGCCGCACAGGCGGCGAAAACAAAAAGAACGGTAAATAGTTTTTTCATTCTTAGAGGATATCAGCAGTTGATTTTTTAATCAACCGGAAGTATCCGCGATTCGGCGTTCTCTAAGCTTCCGGTACAATGTGGAACGGCTCATCCCGAGCTGTCTGGCGGCTTCTTCCATATTCTCCGATTCGTTTACTATTTTATTCATTATTTTGGATTCTATTTCCCTGACTTCGGCGAATTTGTCGTTTTTATCATATATTGCGGTTACAATCTCCCTGGGCAGGTTTTCCGGCGTGATGACGTCGTTTTTTGCGAGACTGACGGCATAGGTCATGGCGTTTTCGAGCTGGCGCACGTTTCCCGGCCAGTTGTAGCGCGATATTATCTCTCTTGTTTCGCCGGAAAGGTCTCGCCGTGGAACTTTAAAGCGTTTGCATATTCTGCCCGCAAAGATCTCCGCAAGCAGGAGCGCGTCTCCGATACGTTCCCTGAGAGGAGGAATTTCAAGATTCACCACGGACAGCCGAAAATAGAGGTCTTCACGGAACATTCTGTTTTTTACGTCGTCATATATTTTTTTGTTGGTGGCGGATATTATCCTGAAGTCGACCGGTATGTTTTTACAGCCGCCAATCCGCGTGATCTTTTTTTCCTCAAGTGCCCGCAGGAGCACCGGCTGGAGGTGCAGCGGCATATCCCCGATCTCGTCCAGAAAGAGGGTGCCGCCGTTGGCGTGTTCGATAATCCCTTTTTTCCCTTTTGTGTCGGCGCCGGTAAACGCCCCTTTTTCATAGCCGAAAAGCTCACTTTCTATCAGATTGGCGGGCAGCGATGCGCAATTAATCACCACAAAAGGGCCGTCACAGTACATTTCATGTATGGCCCGCGCGAACAGTTCTTTTCCTGTGCCGCTTTCGCCGAGCAGCATGATATTGACCGGGTTTTTCCCCACCGTTTTGGCGGTTTCAATGAGATCGCGCATCTGCGGGCTCTGATGGACTATGTCGTCAAACATGTTTTCGGCTTTGACAGTTATATCCGCCGCTTCGTTTGAGCGCGTTTTTTCGTGATTATGCACGGAGACTTCAGGTACTTCCGTTATTATTTTCGGCCGCTCCTCCCTTTTTTGCAGATACAGTTGACTGGAAATGGCCATGGCGGTGGAGGTGACCCATCCGAGGCTGTGTCTGAGCGGGAATATTTCTGTTGAATGTGTCCGGAACAGGGCTATGCTCCCCACAACATCGCCGGATTCGTCAAATATCGGCGCGGCGGAGCCGATATAGCGTTCCAGTGCGCTGCAGTAGTTCGCCGGCCCAATGGTTTGCACCGGGCGTTTATACCGGGCGGTCATTGTGGGAACCGAACTGCCGGCAACCCTTTCTTCCAGTACGCCGCCGATATTTATTTCGTCACACGGCTGTTCCAGCGAGTATGCGATAACCACGCTTCCGGCATCATAAAGCACCATGTTGTGAGCGGTTTCTTTCAGGATTTTTTTGTACCCGAGGATAAACGATTCGAAAATTTTAATTAATAATTTATTTTTTTTTAAAACACTTTCAATATTTTTTTTGGAAAGCCTCGGAGGTGGCCAATGCATGTCAGGATCAACGTTATAGTTTTTTGAAATAATCCATGATTCGATAACTTCTTTCGGAAGATATTGATTTGAAACAGGCGTAATCCCTTTTTCTATAAAGGTTTTTTTGACTGCTTTTATATAATCCCATGTATTAATATCCGGGTCGGCGATAATAATTGGTTCATTTATTAAGTTATTTAGTATACTGCTCATTTTTATTTCTGCAGAACGTAATATACATAAAACAATAAATAATTCAATTAATGTTTTGTGATAATTTTGACATGGTAATCTCATGTTTGACACAAAAACCAATCTCGGCCCTTGTTAATATATTGATAATAAGGTTTTTTTTGTATGGCATGCGCTTTGCTCTATGGAAATATAAGGTTATGAAATCAACACAAATATTTTTGATACATTGAAAGTGTCTCAAATGTCTTGGGGGGCGGGCAAAAGTGAGGAAGAAGGGGATGGTGCGTGAGTTTGCCTGAAATTAAGGAAAATAAGGAAATTAAAAGATGAAAAAGAAAAGTATGGTGATAGACCTCGATCGTTGTACAGGCTGTCTGTCCTGCGAACTGGCGTGTAAAACGGAGAATAACATAGATCCTGGTATAGCTTACAACAAAGTGATGGTGATGGGGCCTGTGGGCACCTTCCCGGAGCTTAAGATGTATTTCCTCCCGGCGTTGTGCCAGTCGTGCAAAGATGCGCCCTGTGTGTCCGTCTGCCCCACGGAGTCGTCATATGTAAATGACGACGGCGTTATTCTCATAGACGGGGAAAGGTGCACAGGCTGCCTTTCCTGCCAGGACGCATGCCCTTATGGCGCGCGCTCGTTCAACAGGAAAGCCGAGGTTGTGGAGAAATGCACGCTGTGCTCACATCTTACGGCGGGTGATAAACCGGCCTGCGTGAAGGCGTGCCGCTCAAAAGCCCGCGTTGCGGGAGATATAGAGGACCCGGCCAGCGAAGTGTCCAGACTGCTGGAGTCGGCGGGGATCGCCGTCGTTCACAGCATGCCGGATGCCGGCAACAAACCCACCGTCAGATACATACTGAGCAAAAAAACGGCGGAGTGGCAGGACAGGAAGTCGTGGCGGTTTTTCCCGGCAGGGTAATCCTGTTTTATAGGGGGTGTTTATGGAAAACGCAGGGTATGAACGGAAGAATATGTTCCGGTAAGACGGCGCGTTTTTAATCCGCCGCCCCCGGCGGCCCTGCCTGATACCGCCTGCAATTTAGTGTGAGCGGGCAACGCAAACGATACCGGCGCAAGAAACAACGAGCATACGCGCCGCTGTGTTGATCCGCGCTCATCCGGAAAGAAAAATAATATTGACAAAAAATAAATCAATGATTATATAGTCAGTGAGCGAACAGTCATTATGAGTAAACGCCAGTTACAGAAAACACAGACCAGGAAGCATTTAATTGGAAAAGCCTATGAAGTATACTCGGAACACGGGTTTTCCGTTGCCGCCAGCGAAATTGCAAAGTATGCCGGGGTTTCAAACGGCACAGTATTTCTGCATTTCCCGACGGTGAGCGATCTGATTAATTGTATAGTTGAAGATTTCAGCGGTATGCTCACATCAAAGCTTCATGATAAAGCAGCGAATGCGGGCACAGTGAGAAGTTATCTGGAGGTTCATATAGATACAATTTCCGAATATGAGCCGTTTTACAGCCGTCTGGTAACAGAGCAAAATCTGCTGCCTGAATCCGCGAGAACGTCGTTTATATGTATGCAGTCCGCTGTGGCGCATCATCTTGATGAACTGCTGGAAAACGATGAACTGTACAAAAAAATACCGGTTCATGTCGTGTTTAACTGCTGGGTAGGCTTGTTGCATTATTATATACAAAACAGGAATCTGTTTGCAACGTCCGGCGCGGTGCTGAAAAAAAATAGAGAGCTTCTTGTGGAAGCTTTCATGAATATGATAACAAAATAGGAGACAATTTATGGTTAAAACATGTATTTCATGCGGAATGCCTATGAGAGAGCCCGGCGATTACCCGGGTTCCGATATGTCGAAAGACTATTGCAAATATTGCGCCCGTGAAGACGGGGCTTTAAAATCTTTTGATGAAATGAAAGAAGGTATGACGAAATTCATAATTAAAACACAGGGCCTTGCTCGTGAAGCTGCTGAAAAAACCGCTGTGGAAGCTATGAAGAAGCAGCCCGCGTGGAAAAGTTAAGTTTATGCGGGAAACCACGGCACTGTTAAATGAACAGTTTGCATTTTCAGTTGTTCTGACTTACCCTGCTTAGAGTTTATTACAAGCGGGGGAGATGTGGGAAAAAAGCTGTATATGGATGTGGCGGACAGGATCTCCGCCTTTATCAAAGATAATACACAGCCGGGCGATAAACTCCCTTCTTACCGCGAGTTTGCGGAGCTTTTCGGCGTCAGCACCCGGACGGTGGGAAACGCCATCGAGCGCCTGCACTATAAGGGTTTGATCGATATACGCCCCCAGTCCGGCATTTTTGTGATGCAGGACGCGTGGAAAACTTACATGCCCAAGTCGTTCGACTGGCAGGAATATTTCAGGCGCTCCAAAAAGCTTCCCATAGAACATTTTAAGCGGTATCCTGCGGAACCGCGGCCCACCCTGTCCAGGATTATCCTCACGGGAGATGATGAGGGCTACGCCTATTTTAATAAAGCGTTCAGGGAGGCTCTGGACAGTTCCACGGCGGAGCATCTGACGGACTATTCCACCAGGGGTGACAGCCTCCTTAGAAACGAGCTTGTCAGGTATATGAGTTATAACGGGGTGGAACTGGGTGCGGATAACATCCTCGTCACAAGGGGGGCTGTTTTATCGTTGCTGTCCATTATCATGACTTTTTTCCCCCACGGAAGCACCTGTTATTATGTGTCTCCGTCATCTTTCGCCATAACGGCCACGCTGGATCTGACCGGGTTTGAGAAGGTAGCCGTCCCCGCCGGGGATGACGGGATCGATCTGGAGTATTTAAGTTCAAAAATTAACCGGAGAAACAGGGCCTTTCTCCTTATTATGCCCGTATTGCACACTATTTCCGGCAAAACCATGAGCCTGCAAAAGCGCAGAGACCTTTACAATCTGTGTTACGCCAACGATATCCCCGTTATTGAAATTGATGAGTACAGGGATCTGAGCGAAAACCCCCTGCCGCCGGTGAAAGCCTTCGACAAGCGCGGAATTGTTTTTTACATAGGCGGTTTTTCCAAGGTGATGACCCAGGCTCTGGATGTTGCATGGATTGCGGCGTCCCAGGAGCTGATAGAACGCCTGCGCATTGTCCATACCTTTATCTGGTTCGGCCACGAAATTCTTTTACAGAAAGCCATGAGCTATATGCTGGCAAACGGGGATTACAGAAAATACACCGCCGGTCTGAGGAAAACGATAAAAAGCCGCAGGGCCGCGGTCAATGATATCCTGGAGGAGAATCTGGGGGATATAGCCACCTGGGACAGGAATTCCGAATTTTTTTTCTGGCTCAGGTTTCATGACTATATAGATGTACACAAAATGTCCCAAAGCAGAATCGGGTTGGATTTTACCAACTCCAGCCAGTATGAGTTTGCTGAGAAAAACGCGATCTTCATTAGTATCATAGGTATCAAAACGGGCGATTTTGAAAAAGCGGTAAAACAACTCTCTCTTTTAGCCAGGAAATCGCTGACACTGTAAATCATGAAAAATGGTGAGTATTTAATCCGCCAACTCAACTGTTTCCTTTTTATCATCCAACTGTTGCCTCTAAATGAACTGTTTCCAAAAATATCCTCCGACTGGTTTTTGAGTTATTTTGCTTTCGTGATAATCAGTCTGTGTATCATAATGCAAATGAGGAGGAGAAGTATGAGAGAAAAAACTCAGCCTGAGCTCACGAGGCGCAGTTTTTTGAAATGGAGCACAGCGTCGGCATCTATGGCCGCGGGGCTCACAGCATGCAGCAAGGCGGAGGACGGCGGTTACTATGTCGGTTCCGCGGCCATCCAGGACAGCCCCAATCCGGTTTTGGAAGGCGGGGAATGGGTAACGGCGGCATGTCCCACCTGTTCCGGTTTCAGATGCGTCAACAAAGTTTACATGAAAGACGGAATTCCCGTGCGTCAGAAAACGGACGATTCACCTTATCCGCATACCCTGGAGACTCCGCTGCACAGAGCCTGCGTTAAGGGGCGCGATATGCGTTTTCAGGTATTCAACCCCAACCGTATAAAATACCCAATGAAACGCAAAAACTGGAAACCCGGCGGTGCGGACCATCATCCTGAACTTCGGGGGAAAGACGAATGGGTGCGCATTTCGTGGGATGAAGCGCTGAAATATGTCCACGATGAAATTAAACGCATAGGTGATACCTATGGCAGCAAAGGCAGTTTCAGGAATGAACCCGGAAACGAAGCGCTGCAATTGCAGCATACACTGGAACCCGAATATGGCAAGAAATTGCCTATACTTAATCTGGGCACGTCCGATGAGCCGGTTTTCCTTAATGTGGCGGGCTATGGTTCCCTGCCCACCTGGGGTGAAAGCTCTCAGGGCGCGTTTCCTATTGTCAACCAGTTTATGGGAAGTATTCCCGGCGGAACCTTTGACCGTTTCACAACGCTTGAGAACGTTAAGCTTCTTATTCTTTGGGGGAATAACCCGGTATGGTCATCCTATGGCAACCAGCATTACTTTTTCAACGCCATGAAGGAGAGAGGGGTCAAGATCATCGCGGTGGATCCGTGGTTTAACCCCGGCAACAACGCTTTTACGGACTATTGGGTACCCTGCCGCCCCGGAACGGACAGCGCGCTGATCCTTGGCATTGCGCATGAGCTTATAACGAATAACTGGGTTGATACGCAGTTTATCAGCAACAACACGGCAGGCTATGATGAAGACAGCATGCCGCTTTATGATACAAGCGGAAACCCTCTTAAAGACGGAAAGGGCAACGATCTGACTGAAATGGTCGGTACTGAAAGAAAGCATAAGCACCGCAAGAACTGCTTTAAAAACTATGTTTTGGGCACCTCCGACTATGACAGTATCCCCAAAACCGCCAAATGGGCCTCCGCTATCTGCGGCGCTCCTGAAGAACTGATAAAGCAGTTTGCCAGAGATTTAGGCACGATAAAGCCATGTATGCTTACCAACGCCAACGCTCCGGCGCGTACCTATACCGGCGGACTGTTCGCACAGGGCATCAATACCCTCAAGTGGATAACCGGCAGCCTGGGCAAAGCGGGCAACGGCAGCGTTTCCGCCGGCGGAAGCTACACGGCCACCGTGGGGTATTCTCCTTATCTTAATTACGGTGTGAATTTCAGGGTGCCGTACACGGAGTCCGGCCAGAATCCCCGGGTTGAGGCAAAAATTACCGTTAACTTTATGACGGCCGTATCCTCCAGGCTAGCAAACCCAAAAGCCGCTTATCCGTATGGCGACAGAGGGCAATCATGGAATCTTGACCACGGCAGCTATAAAAATTACATATATTACGGCGTGGCATACGCCGATGCCTGGAATGCGGTTATAGAGGGCAAACATAGAAATTTTACGGATAATATATACAGCGATACCACGGATTCAAACGGAATGGGGTGGAAAAATCAGGAAATAAGGGCAATGGTGAAGCTGCACGGTTCCAACCCTCTCAATCAGTTTGTCAACGCCAGAAGGGGGATAGAGGCGTTCAGAAGCTCCAAGGTGGAGTTTATCTTCGTTCAGGATGTGACATTCGGCGCTTCCGCCCAATTCGCGGATATTGTCGTCCCATTCGTATCTCTTTGGGAACTTGACGGGCAGATAAGTTATCAAAACAGAGAAATGTTCATAGGAAACGCTGAAAGGGTCATCCCTCCCTTGTTTGAGGCCAAAACCTCAAAATGGACGGACGGGATGCTTTGTCAAATGTTCGGCGGGACATATGCCGACGGCGATCCTATCTCCCAAAAACAGGCCAGTTTCAATTACCTGGCGAACACTGAGGTCATAAAGCCCGATAGATCCGGCTGGGAGCCGCTTATCAGTTTCACAAACGACGATATTGCCAAGCTCGGGGTAGATCTTAAGCTCAATCCCGGGACAGCGGATCTTTCACAGGGGCGCATAACTTTTAAGGAGTTCAAAAAACAGGGGTTCTACAAGATCAGTTTTAACGAAAGCATGCGCCAGAATTTCCCCGCGGTGTACCCTGCAACTATAGCTACTCAATCGGGAAAAGGGCAGATATACTCATACCAGTTGAAAGAGTATTATGATAAGTTCGGTTTTACCAAAATAGAGCCGATATGCGTCTATCAGGAATCCGTGAGGGGCTACGAGGAAGCGGTCAGGGAGCCTGCATTCCCCTTGCAGATGATAAACGTCATCGCGCTGGCGCGGGTGCTCGGAAGGCCCGGCAGCCCGGGCCTGAAAGAGATATTCGGCGACGGCGTCTATATGAACCCGCTGGATGCGCAGAAATACGGCGGCCTTAAAAGCGGAGACACTGTTCTTGTCACGAGCAAAGGAGGCGGCAGGGCTTTACTCCACGCCATAGTCACACATACCGTCATGCCCGGGGTTATAATGAGCCCTTGCGGCATTGCGATTGACACAGTCACGGTGACGATAGACGGTAAGGAAGAAGAGATCGACAGGGCCGGAAACTCCAACTTCCTCTCCGAAGGGCTCCTGTGCGCAGGGGGTCACGAAGCCTTCAACACCTGCCTTGTCAAGGTCGAAAAATGGACCGGCGAACCTCTGCCGCCCGACTACAAGGTGAACAGCATGGCCGACAAGCTTAATAAGGTATTCTAGGAGGGAGAGTTATGAGTCAATACGGTTTTTTAACCAACACGGATAAATGTATCAGCTGCAGATCCTGCATTATGGCGTGCAAGGACAAAAACGACCTCAAGCCGGGGCGTAAATTCCGGAGGCTGTACGCATGCAGCGCCGGTAACTGGGATACCGTCTCTATGGGGAATAACTTCAATGCATACAAACCCAACAATGTGTTTTCCTATTCGCTGTCCGTGAGCTGCAATCATTGCGCGGACCCTGCATGCATGAGAGTATGCCCCGCCGGCGCCATAGGCAAGCGTAAGGACGGCATAGTCTTCATAGACAGGGAACGCTGTATAGGCTGCGAGAACTGCGCATCTAGCTGCCCGTACAATGCGCCGTCGCTGGATAAAAGTGCAAAAAAAATGGAAAAGTGTGATTTCTGCCGCGAACTTCTTGCCGTCGGCGAAAAGCCGGCCTGTGTGGCGGCATGCAGCATGAACGCCATAGAATACGGTGCACTGGAAATCCTTAAACTGAAATATCCCGGCGCCGTACAGCAGGCGGCTCCCCTCGGAGGGCCGGAAAAAACCAACCCGTCGTTGCTTATCGTTCCGCACAGAAAGTACACAAGCGGCATGGAGGTCTTACAAACCAACCTGCCCGAAGAGGTGCAGCCCTACGAACGGTAACGGAGAGTAAGTATTATTGGCTTTCTTCCTCTTTAATAAAAAGGAGGCCTTCGGGCCTCCTTTATTCGGCTGTCATGACCTTAAGACAACGAAGTACGACCTGTCCGGCTGCGGCAGTCTCTGTCGCCATAGGGTAATCCGACCCTTTCCAAACCTCAGAGATCGGCCGTCATACGTATCGTATTACAGTGCTGTTATTGAGCTGAGGTGATTTACTAATTTTATTGCAGATAAGTTCCGGCAGCAGGCCGGAAGAGTGTGCTCCCGCCATGTCCATGACGCCTGAAAAGTTTTGGAGGAAGCGGGCGGGGTTTACTCAAAATAATCAGGAGTTATTATGTTTACTATAAAAGGCGGTCATTGGGATTATTTCAAAGTGAACAAAGGAAAGCTGGATTTTATTGAAAGTGTTCACAACTATATTGACTTTGAAAACGGTATAATACGCAAGGGGGCGGTGTCCGCCGGGGCGGGTGAGCCGGTTGTGATACCTTTTTCCATGCCGGATGGCGCTGTAATAGGCACCGGCAAAGGGAACGCGGAGTGGAACTGTTCCGCCCCCCACGGCAGCGGACGTAAAATGTTCGTTCCGTGGTAAGGCCAAAGATTTGAGTCTCGACGAATACCGCCTCAGGATGAAACACGTCTGGTCAAGCTGTATCGGTAAATCCACTCTGGACGAAAGCCTCATGGCCTATAAACGTATGTCTGGCGTGCTGAATTTCATTGGGGAACCCGTGGAGATCGAAAAGAAGCTGACGCCGGCGTATAATTTCAAATCGGTATAATTTGGAAAAATTTTGATGAGATCTGGCGCTGCTGCCCATTTTGGGGGGCTGTCAGATCTTATCTTAATTTTTACACCTATAAAAGTCTGAAAATTCTTTTACCGGTTTCATGAAAAGTTTCTCTGTCTTTTTGGCCGGTTTCTGGAAAAAGGAAAGTGCTGCGCCAACTTTCCCTTTGGCGGATACTTTTTTCCATGAACCGATAATTTTGCCGCCCAGCATAACTGTAGGGCTGAACAGCCCGTTTTTTGTCATCACTTTGCTGTAATGGTGTTCTTCAATGATTTCCGAGCGGTCTTTGTAGCTGACAACAAACTCGTCAAAAGGCGGAAGCAACAGCGCGGAATCCGCAGTATCCGCCGGTATCTCTATATCGTTTTTCATCCAGAAAGTCCGCCCGTTTATATTTTCGCTGATAAAATCATGCTTTATCTGCGCCAAGGCCTTTTTGGTATCCGTGAGCGTCATGCCCGACCACCAGTAAAAATCCTGCAATGTAGCTGGCCCGTGACTTGTAAAAAATCTGCGTGCAAGCCGTTCCAGGGCTTCCTCTCTGCACAGGCTTTCTTTTTTGGGAACCCGTTCGCGCATCAGCGCATAGGTCTGTTTGTTCCTTTTAAGCCTTCCGCTGCAGACAATACCTTCAATCTCCGCCCGTCCCATAATATGATGGGCAGCTTCTTGGTCTGTGAAAACTCCTTCGGCAATTAAGGCGGTGCCGATCTCCTGCCGCGTCAAATGGTTGCCGTTTTCCAGCAATTTCTCCACTATGCGGACGGCCGGAACAAATAATTCTTCGCCGACACCCCGCATTTTCCAGTATCCCATAATTATCGGCATTATCCGCGGCGCGGAAAGTTCAAACATCCAATGGATATCCTCTGCTGACACAAAATGCCAGGTTGGACGAAGGATATGCGTGCGGATAATCTTTCCCGCATTAACGGCATCCTCCACCTCTTTGTTTGTTGTTCCTTTCAGTCGCGCGCCGATGCCCCATTTAGCCATTTCAAAAGCCTGCGACTGCAT
The DNA here is from genome assembly GCA_031556255.1 of Deferribacterales bacterium. Taxonomy (GTDB): domain Bacteria; phylum Chrysiogenota; class Deferribacteres; order Deferribacterales; family JAISNW01; genus JAIRQX01. The sequence goes on from JAVBTI010000007.1 coordinate 13,799, forward strand.
GGCTCCCATATAAGAAACGATTTCGTGCGGCTCCTGCAAAGCGGTGCCGGACAATAACTGGTTGTGCAGGCGTATTTTAAGAATGTCCAGTGTATTCATAGGGAATGTATATACCGCAAATCTGTATTTTGTCTACTTTATTCAGGAAAATATTTGTTTTGACCCGGCGTGTTCTCTTTGAAAAGCATCCAATTCAGGATGTTCTATCCGAGAGCACGATGGAGATACATCTTTTTTCAGTACATCTTCAGCCGGGTTTTCAGCATCATTTTGGACTTGTCTCTGCGTGCTTTCGCAGATAGGTTTTGAAGAAATGCGGGTGCGCCCCCCTCGTATCCCCGCTGTATCCTTACAAATTCGCTGAATTTTTCAACTGCTGAAAAAGAAGGGTTTTCCATGATGGTTTTCCCCAGAGCGTCAAGGCCGTCGTAGTGCCGGGCGCAATTTTTGGGAAGAGGCCAGAATAAGAAGCAGCAGCCTGACGGATGAGGATCTGGCCACCCTGAATGCGAAGATCGGCTTTAAACTGTCAAAGCTTTATAAAACACATATGAAAATGCAGAACGGCGGCAAGCCCTGGTATGAAAGCTATCTGGATGAAAACGGCGGAATTCATCCTGTTTTTATAAACAGCGCCCGCCGGGAGCGGATTTATGTGCAAAAACACCTGCCTGTCACGAGGATATGGACTGGCTGTCGGAGAACGGCCTTGCGCCGGAGCTTGTGATTTTCGACACGGAAACGAGGCTGGAGAAGGACGGAAGCGGGCCATATTTCAATACAACAAGGTGTTTTTCACATAAAAAGCGGTGGGATGCAGAGAAGGTAATAACGAAAAAAACCCCGCAAACGCGGGGTTACTTTGGAGTGCCCAGGGACGGAATCGAACCATCGACACAGGGATTTTCAGTCCCTTGCTCTACCGACTGAGCTACCTGGGCGTTAAAACTGACTTTTCTGACTTAAGGCGACGCCCGGACTTGAACCGGGGTACACGGCTTTGCAGGCCGCTGCCTAACCCCTCGGCCACGTCGCCATACCAGCTTCCCCGCGTATATCCGTTTGACGGCCTGCCGGGGAATATATGCCATCTTCATTATCAAAAAGCGGGTGACGGGGTTCGAACCCGCTACCTCAACCTTGGCAAGGTCACGCTCTACCAACTGAGCTACACCCGCAATTGGGAAATGTCTTATAACTAAGAATGGGGATAAAGTCAATCATATTTTTTTAATACGCTGATATTGGCTTTTTTCGTTCATATATCGCGTTTTGGCAGGCTGTTCGACACGGTTCCGCAGATATTTGTCAAAACTCTGAAAGTGCAGACCTCATTTAGTGGATATCAATCAAATGCTAATTATTTTATTAATATTAGACTTCGTTATTTTGTAATAATAAAATATTTTACAACTTTATTTGATTACTAAAATGCGTTTTGTGTTGTTGTCAGGTCAGTTTTATATATTCAAAAATTAGTTGTAAACAATACGGAATATGTGATAGTGTTTCAGTAAATAACAAGAACAACATGATGCCATGTTATTTATAACATAATTCATTATGGAACGGACGATGAACACATCGTCGGTTCTGATGCGCGGAGATGATAAGTACAAAGAAAGCGCGGGTTTTGTGTCAGGGAAAATGTGACATATATATAGGTGGTACTTATAATTATTTGGCGGAATTTTTTTTTCGATACCTAATTTACTGCATTGACATTACCTTTTATTAGTGTTAATACAGTCAAGCGCATACGGCACGGCGTACCTGTGCGTGAAACAGCTTGGATTTATTGAGTTGGCTGTGTTCGTTCTGTTCGCCGGGGGTTTTTTAAGAGTGAGAGAGGAAGGTGTTTTTAAAATAAATAACTAAAGTTTTAACTGCTTTAGTAAGGAGAAGGGGTATGAAATTTGCCAAGCAGTCTATCGTTGCGCTACTGATCTGCGTGTCACTTGTTTTCGCCTCATCTGCGTTCGCGCAGACAGGCGACGACTATAACACGCCTGACAGTTGGAGCAAGCACCAAACGGTTAGCGGCACAAAGTTTACCATGGACGGTATGAGTGTCGGCACTGGTACACTTAAGCTGGGTCTTACTTCCCGCTACACCGGAAGATTTTCCGATTTCAGCGACCAAATGTTCTATCAGTATCTGAGGGGTTATCTCTCTGATTTCGAACTCGGCAATGGCACGATGCGTGTTGCGTTGAACCTGCGCGCCGCAAAAGACCTTGACGGCGTCGTTACCGAAGAGGAGTGGAAGTACCATTTTGCTCCAACAGTAATGGATTCTCAGGCTGATTACGATTCCAATTACTGGGATTTTCGTCTTTATGACGCAAACGTTGTCCTGGATAACGTTATCAACTACACCAAATTTACTGCAGGCCGTTTCCGCATAGACTATCTGACTGAAAGCAAGATAGACGGCGCCGAAGTATTTTTCGGCAATGAAAACTACAGCGGTTACATATATTACGGTCTGCCTGTCAGCTACTACGAGCATCTTAACAGTCAGGTTGTGGGCGGTGGCGCTAACGCTCATCTGTTCAATGATCTGATAATCATCCGCGGCGAAGTGGCTCAATATATGGGCGGCGATGACAACGATTCATGGCCCACGGGCGTTGACACTCTGGTGTGGAAACTCCGTGCCGATGCTAACCTTGCGTTCGACAACATAGCTGTTCTTAACCCTTATGGTGAAATAGGCATGGTTCAGGATGCAGTACTTCTGGAAGCAGGGATGTTCGGAAACATCGTACCGACCGGTACCAGTTTCAACATCTGGGTAGGCGGCCAGGTTGACAACAACACCGACCCTGTTAACCCCGTTGTTTCCGACTATGTTTATCTGAAGGATACCGATACGGAATATACACAGTTCGGCCTGAACCTCTATCAGGGCCTTGCACAGTACTTTGTTGTCGGCGCCGGTTTTGAAACCCGCGTAAACACCAAAGAATCATATGCCAACAGGGACTATATAAGAATTATGGGTAATATCGACTTTTTCGGCATGATCCCCAATAACTACATATCCCTGACAGTTGACTACTATGATGTTCAAAGCTACAAAGCACAGGATGCTGAGCAGAAACTGTTCTTCGGCGGACGCGTAACTCAGAACGTCACTCCCGCCATCGCAGCATGGCTGGGCGCAAACATGATGAGCCTGAAGTACAATGCCCATCCGATCAACCTGCACTACCTCGGTAGCGCCACCACACAGCCTGCAGGCTTTGTTGATGAAAAAGAAGATAATAACGTCTATACAGTCTACGTCGGCGGCCAGTGGCAGATCAACGACATGTTCTCCATTCTGGGTGACTACACCTATGAGATGTCAGACGTGATCGGCGCTGTGGATAGCGACAATGAAAACATCCACTATGCCGAGCTGTGGCTCAACGTGGCGTTTTAATAGGAGTTAAGCATGAAAAAATCACTGTTAATATTATTTATCATACTTTGCGCGGGTTTCACGGCATTCGCCATCGAATCCAGCAAGCCTGATACGCATACGAACGCATGGAGCGTTATGCATGGCAAGCAGGCGCGTGTAAACGACAAAGAGTGTCTGACATGCCACACCGACAGGCTTGAGTGCATTCAGTGCCACGAAGATGTCAAACCGCGCAGCCACAACGCCACATGGACAATGAAAACCCATGGTATGGAAAGCAGATGGAACAGCAATTCCTGCAGAACCTGCCATACTGAAGATTTCTGTACGGAATGCCATGAAACATCAGTTCCTGTCAGCCATAAACCTTACGGTTTCGGTCCAAGCACATGGGGAACCAACCCCGGCCAGGGCGGCGCTAACTCCCACTGTATCACAAGCTGCCAGGCTCCTATAAATCTGGGCTCCGGCATAGCGAAATGGAACAGCACAATGAGCAAAGACTGCATGTTATGTCATAAAACAAGACCTGCCAACCACCCTAATTGATATTAGAATTTGGCTTGGTTTAAAGATAAACGCCCGGTTTTCAACCGGGCGTTTTTTTATTGCTGTTATTAGCCGATCCTGTTGCCCAGAAATTCGTAGATATCTCCGATGCAATACAGCCCCATATCCTGCAGATCACCTATCATTTTCAGAAAAAGCACCGCTGTTATGTCAGCATCATATAGAGCCCTGTGGCGGTTTCCTGACCGGCGTGGCGGCGTGATGTCGTGGTATTGGATGAGCCTGTCCAGTGAATGGCTGCCCAGATGAGGGTTGAGCTTTCGTGAAATGGCCAGAGTATCAAGCACAAGGCTTATGGGAGAGGTGATACGATGTTTATTAAGTGTATCGGTGATGAATTTGATATCAAAAGGGGCGTTATGGAGTACGAGAACACTTCCTTTAATAAATTCGGCAAATTCAGTTATTACTATATCCGCAGCGGGGGCGGCGGCAGCCAGGTCGTCAGTAATACCGTGTATGGCTATCGCGGCGGGAGCTATGGGGCGGCCTGGATTTATCAGACTGTCATAATAGTTGCGCAGTTCCAGAGTGAGGGGCGGTGTTATTTTAACAGCGCCCACTTCCACAAGCACATCCCCCCATTCCGGGGACATCCCGGTTGTTTCAGTATCAGCCACGGTGAAAGTGATCTCCGTGAGAGGCGTGCTAAAGTTTATTTTTGACATATATAGCTATGAAATCGTTTAATGACAGTTCTTCAGCCCGTATGGACTGTGATATGCCCATATCGGCAAGTATTTCGGGAAGAGTGTGAATCTCTTTCAGGTTGTTGCGGAGAGTTTTGCGCTTTTGACGGAAAGCGTTGCGCATCAGAGCAAAAAAATCTTCCTCATCTTCCGGCGGCAGCAGGCGTTCCTGTTTCGGTACGAAGAGAAGCAGTGTGGACATGACGTTTGCATTGGGCCAGAAGTTGGAGCCGCTTATGTCGCGCAGTCTGGATATATCATAATGATAGGCGGCGAAGACCGAGAGGGACGAGTAATCCTTGCTCCCGGGCCGGGCTGATATACGCATGGCCACCTCTTTTTGAAACATAAACACCATGCGTTCTATATGTGCGGTATATTTTGTACAATGCTCCAGAATTTTTACAGCAACGTTGTAGGGCAGGTTTCCTGCCACGGCAAACTTTCCCCTGTAAAGCCCGCCTAAATCCACATTGAGTAAATCATCGTGAACGACGCGGATTTTGGGGAAGAAGGTTTCTCGATGTCCTTCCAGGAAGGCGGCGGCGTTATCATCTATATCTATAACCGTCAGCTTTTCAGTGCGTTTGTAGAGTTCCTGCGTCAAAACGCCGCAGCCGGGGCCTATTTCCACTGCCGGAGTGCCTTCGTTCAGCACTGTTGCTGTGGCGATCTCTTTAAGGAAGTGGGTGTTTGTAAGAAAATGCTGGCCCAGGCTTTTTTTTGTACGACTGAATTCAGCACGGAAAAGATCAATTAGCTCAGACATTTTTTTTTGACCGCGTCATTTTATAGGCTGTTTTTATAGCGTTTTTCAGGCTGTTCGGGTCTGCCGCCCCTTTTCCGGCGATATCGAAGGCAGTGCCGTGATCTACGGATGTTCGTATTATGGGTATATTCAGCGTTATATTAACCGCGCTTCCAAATCCGTCTATTTTTACCGGGATAAGCCCCTGATCGTGATACATGGCCACGGCAATGTCAAAGGTGCCGGGGCGGGCGAAAAGCGCGTCCGACGGGTGCGGGCCGCTGGCGTTAATCCCTTCCTCCCGTGCTTTTGCGACGGCCGGTTCGATTATTGTCTCTTCCTCATCTCCCAGGGTGCCAATGTCCCCGGCGTGTGGATTAAGCCCGCATACCGCTATCCTGGGGTTTGCCGTTCCGAAGAAAGCCCCGGCATTGTGCGCATTGCGGATTGTTTTCAATATTTTTTCAGTGCTCAGCGCGGCGGAGACAGCTTTTAGCGGCAGGTGCGTTGTCACAAGGACGACTTTTATCCTTTCGGACGCCATCATCATGGAAAAGCCGGAACAACCGGTCAGGTGCCCCAGGTATTCCGTATGGCCGGGGAAAGGGTATCCCGCGAGCGCGATGGAGTGTTTATTGATGGGGCCGGTAACCACCGCGTCGAGCTTTCCCGCGAGCGCCAGTTCCACCGCCAGCTTTACCGACTTCATTGAAATATCGCCGTAGACTGGATCGTGTTCGCCGTACTTTATAGGGGAACCGGAAAAGCCCGGTACCGGCATCATTTCATATTCCGGAGCGGTATTTTTCAGGATATTGGCGAATGCATCATCCAGCACGAATTTCGACGTGACCGGGATGAAAGGGTATTCGTTGCAAAAGGCCTTATCCGACAGGAGTTTGGCGGTGATTTCCGGGCCGATGCCCGCGGGATCGCCCACTGTGACGCCGATGCGTATAATATTCTTCATATTCAAAGTTTCGGATAATTCCGGCGCAATGTCAACTTAATTGAGAAAAAATCCCTCCCCCATAGAGGGGGGAGGGCCATAGATTATGATTATTGTCCCGGTTGCGGTACTATCGGCGCCTGGGCTATGCCGAGGCGGATACCGGTCTGGTAGCCTTTAGGGCCGTTAGCCACTGCCGTATCCTGCTGATAGTATGCGTACATTGAGAAATGTTTGGTGATGGTGGTACCTATTGTGAATTTGATGGCATAGCTCTCCATCCAGTCCTGTACCCTGTGGTTGTCAACCTCTTTCCTGCCTCCCCAGAGACCGCCGAAAGATATGGAGGCGTAGGTTCTGTTTTCCGGAACTATGAAGTAGCTCAGGTGACCTTCAGCCCAGTATTCAGGATACTGCACCATAGTCTCATCTTTAATTCCCATGGCTGCGTTAGTATAATCATCATTGTCGGTGAATATATCGTAGCCGGAGTGCAAGTCAAAGTGGAACGGGCCGAAGTTTTGTCCCAGGCCAAGCATAGGGCGAAAAGTCCAGCGGTTGGTGCCGAGGTTAACGGGAGATTCGCTGTTGTATGTGCCCAGAGGCGCCTGTACAACAAGGCCGACGTTTAGATAACCGTTGAAGTATGTGTTTGCCTTCCATTGAACGGGTCTTAAGATAAGGTTGAGCTCTGGATCGGTAAGACCGGTGCTTGTGAAATGTTTGGTTGAACCGGGGCCGGTGTTTACATCAAGGCTGGCGTCGCCGAACGGCAAAACCAGCGACGGCTGGAACATCATGTCGGCGGGAAGACCTATGTAACCGCCCAAACGCAGGATTCCGATATTTTGTGTGACCATTCTGTCTTTGCTTTTAACGCCGTTGGTGTAAAATTCATTTGCTGCGTAGTGGTTGGCGTATAATACCGCGAACTTTGTGCCTGCGGGAGCCCACGCACCGTCGAAAGGCGCGTACCTTATACCGCTGGCGGCAAACGCGCTGCCGGCAAAGCATAAAAAGAGACAAATAATGAGAAATTTCTTCATTTTTTAACCTTCCTAAAAAATTTACCCCGGAAATGGATTAGTAAAGGATACTATATATTTTCTTTGAAAATGTCCATAAGTAATATTCCAGGTAAGATCAGGGAAAGCAAAAATCCGTTTAAAATCGGGACTACCGTGTTTTCTGCCGGGCCGGGGCATATGCCGCGGATTAAAAATATTGTAAACAATTTTGACAAAGCGCGTATTATTTTTATCTTGATATAAATAACAGCCATGTTAAATTGGTAAGATTGTTAAATGAGGGTAGATTTATAAGCGCGATAATAATTCCGGCAAGGTATGCGTCCACGCGTTTTCCGGGAAAGGTGCTGGCGGAAATAGGCGGTGTCCCGATGATAGAGCGTGTCGTCAGCCGCTGTTTACAGACCGGGGCTGACAAAGTTTACGTCGTGACTGACGATGACCGCGTGCGGAGAGCGTTGCGACATACCGGAGTGGCGGTCGTCATGAGTGATCCGGATATAGCCACCGGTACGGACAGAGTGGCCTTTGTGGCTAAGGATTTGGCGGACGATGTGGTCATAAATGTGCAGGGGGACGAACCCTTTATTCCACCCGCATTGATAGACGGGCTTATCTCGGAACTTGGGTCGGATAAATCGTTGAAAATGAACACTGCCTGCACGAAATTTGAAGATGGCGAGGATGTAAATAATCCCGCCCAAGTGAAGGTTGTACTTGACAATAACGGTTACGCGCTATACTTTTCCCGGTTGCCCATTCCCTGCGACAGGGATTTGAAAGTGCGGCCGGTGCGGTACAGGCATATAGGGATTTACGGATTCAGGAGAGAGTTTCTGCTTAAATATGCCGCCATGCCCAAAACCCCACTGGAATCCTCGGAAATGCTGGAACAACTGCGCGCGCTGGAAAACGGCGAACGCATAAAGGTTATAAAAACGGAATATAAGCCGGTGTCCGTCGATACCGTTGAAGATTTAATCAACGCTGAGAAGTATTTAAAAGGAGTTTAGGAAAAAAATGAGCAAGTATATTTTTGTGACGGGAGGGGTGCTGTCGTCGCTGGGCAAAGGGATTACGGCGTCGTCTTTGGGGGCGATCTTCAAGACGCAGGGCTATTCCGTGATGATTAAGAAGTTTGACCCTTATCTCAATTTCAACCCGGGTCTCATGAGCCCGCTTCAGCACGGCGAAGTTTTTGTCACAGAAGACGGAGGGGAGGGCGACCTCGACCTCGGTCATTACGAACGCTTTATCGACACCAACACCAATAAATACTGCGATGTTACAAGCGGCCTTATATACTATAATGTAATTGAGAAGGAACGCAAAGGCGGCTTCCATGGCGGCACAGTCCAGGTCATCCCGCACATCACCGATGAGATCAAACGGTGTGTGCTCGATTCTGATTCCCAGTATGATATAATCCTTGTGGAAATAGGGGGTACGGTGGGCGACATCGAAGGGCAGCCGTATTTGGAGGCGATCCGGCAGATGCGTTTCGATTTGGGCGACGATAATGTGGCCTATGTGCACGTTACCCCTATTTTCTATATACGGACGGCGGGTGAGCTTAAAACAAAACCCACTCAGCACTCTGTCCAGAAGCTCCGGGAAATAGGTATCACGCCGGACATGCTGGTCTGCCGCAGCGAGTATCCCCTCAACGAGGAGCTGCGCGCCAAGCTGGCCCTTTTCTGTAATGTCAAGAAAGAAGCGGTTATAAATGCAATAGACGTGTCGCCGCTTTACCAGGTGCCGCTGAACCTCCGCCAGGAAGGCGCCGAGCAGGTACTCCTTGAAAAACTGAAGCTTGAAAAGCGCCCTGTGGATCTCACCCCCTGGGAAAACATTGTATATCTGATCAAAAACCCAAAACATACTATAAACATAGGTGTGGTGGGTAAATATATCGATATGAAGGATGCTTACATCAGCCTGAGTGAAGCGATAACCCACGGCGGTATAGCCAATAACACCAAGGTAAATGTGAAGTGGATTGCCGCGGAGGATCTGGAAGGAAAAAACTACGCGGGGCAGTTGGACGGGCTTGACGGCATACTGATCCCCGGCGGGTTCGGGGAACGCGGGATGACCGGGAAGATTAACGCCACCCAGTATGCCCGCGCCAAGGATATCCCCTTTTTCGGGATCGGCAGCCTGGGGATGCAGTGCGCCGTGCTTGAATATGCACGGCATGTTATGAAGATTGAAGAGGCGGACAGCGTCGAGGTGAATTCCAAGACGAAAATGCCTTTGATAACCTACCTTGACGACAAGGGCGAACCCACAAACAAGCCGGGAAAGATGAGGCTTGGCGCGTACACCGCGAAACTGGAGCCCGGCAGTCTTGCGCATCAGATATATAAACAGGATCAGGTGGCGGAAAGGCACCGACACCGCCTGGAGTTTAATAATGCCTATAAAGACGCCCTTCTGAAAGCAGGGATGTCTATAACCGGTGTGGATACGGAAAGCGGCCTGGCGGAGATAGTGGAGCTGAAATCCCATAAATGGTTTTTAGCCTGCCAGTTTTTACCGGAGTATAAATCGCGTCCGCTGTCCCCCCATCCGCTGTTCGTGGCCTTTGTGGCCGCGGCTTTGGCGTGCAGGCAGACCAAACCTTCGGAGAGCGAAAATGAGTAAGGATATACTCGGTTTCGGCAAATATACGCTGGATGTTGAGAGGAAGGCTCTTGAAGCCGCCGCGTCCAAGCTGGACGACAACTTTGTGAAAGCGGTCAATTATATACTGGAATGCAAGGGGAGGGTGGTTGTCACCGGGATGGGCAAATCCGGGCATATCGCGCAAAAAATAGCGGCCACGCTTTCCAGCACCGGCACGCCGTCGTTTTTCATGCATCCCGCGGAAGGGGTGCACGGCGATCTGGGTATGCTTGTGCGCGGTGATGTGGTTATCGCCCTTTCTTACAGCGGCGAAACGGAGGAGATTAAACGCATATTGCCCATTTTGAAGCGGCTAGCACTGCCGCTTATCAGTATCACCGGGAATGTCCATTCAGCCCTTGGGCGTAAAAGCGACGCAGTGCTGGACGGAAGCGTGGAAAAAGAGGCATGCCCGATGAATCTGGCCCCCACGTCGAGCACTACGGTTGCGCTGGCGCTGGGTGACGCGATAGCGGTCGCCCTTGTGGAATGCCGCGGTTTCAAGGCGGAAGATTTCGCGCTGGTGCATCCTTCAGGTTCGCTCGGCAGGAAGCTGCTTCTCACTGTTGAGGATCTGTGGCACACGGGCGGCGAGCTCCCGGTCGCCACCCTTGATATGCCTTTGAAAGACCTGCTTTATGTGATCAGTTCCAAGGGGTTCGGCTGCGCAGCGGTGGTGAACGGTGATGGGAAACTCATAGGTATTATAACCGACGGCGATCTGCGCCGTGCAATGGAAAAATATACCGATATTTTGCACCTTCCGGTCGACAGGATAATGAGCCACAATCCGAAACGGATTGCTCCGGCTTCTCTCGCGGCGCAGGCGCTCGCCACCATGGAAAAATATTCGATAACCTCGCTTCTGTCCGTGGATGAGAACGACAGGCCGGTGGGGATCGTTCACCTGCACGATCTTTTAAGGGCGGGGCTGGCGTAGTTGATTTGAAACGTCGTATTTATAATTCTCTGAGTATTGACCGTGAGGGGAGCTTCATCCCTTCACGGAAAACCCTTTAAATTCAATACATTCCAGGCTTCCTTCCTTCACAGTTCAGCTCTCTTATTGGAATATGACGGAAATAAAGTAAATAAGTTTGACATTTTCGTCCATTTGTCGTCGCACTGTGAATATGGGTTGATTTTACATACTAATTCCGCTAAATTAATATATATACTAACTTCCCGGGGTGAGGTATGGCCAAGTTCCGCCTGATACCGATCGTACTGCTGATCCTGACAATAGCCGCCGTTACGGTGGCCGCCATGCGCTCATGCCACGCTCCGCCGCAAACCGGCGAACAGGCCCCGGCTCCGCCCGTAATTGCGGACAACATCACCGACGCGGCCACTCCAGAACCGGAAGCAGTTGCGTCTGAACCTGCCCCCAGCCCGGAACCTGTAATTGCGGAACCGGAGCCTGTCAAACCGGCCCCCAAACCCGTAGTCAAACCGAAACCTTCCCCTAAACCAACAATATCCGCGTCTGTGTCTGAACCCGCGCCTGAGTATGTTGAATCTGAAAAACCAGTCCATGCGGACACACCGCCTCCTGTTGAGGAGAAGGCGTCCGCTGAAACGCCCCCCGCGCAGGAGTTTGTGGATGAAGACAATGTCCCCGCCGTGGAGGGCGCCATATTCCGCAGGTGGCTGATAGGCCTTTCTGGCGGCGCGCTTTTCAACTCGTCCGGGTATGAAGGTCAGGATTTCAGTTCATACACTTCCTTTTTCGGCGACGCCGCCGTTCAGTATTATTTCACGGATTATTTGGGCGCCGGGGTAAACATCATGTACCGCCAGGGCAAATCGGATACTCTGGGAAATTTTCTCGGCACCGGCGAGGATGCCACGTTTTCATCAGGTACGGTTGCGCTCGGCCTTTCGGTGATCGGCCGTTATCCGGGCAGGACGTTTGAGCCTTATATTTCCGGCGGACTCACGTTTAATTTCAATAATATCGAAATCAAGACTCCCAATCACGGGTATTATTCGGGTTCCGGCAGTTGTGCCGGCTTTATGGCTGATTTGGGCTTGAGGATGTATCCCGGCGAGCATTTTTTTGTCGGTGTCGCGGGCCGTTATCTGCATAACAATCAGGACGGAGTTGATCTGGGCGGCCCCGGAGTCTATCTCACAATCGGCTTTGTGTTCGATTAAAAGCGCCTGCCCGGGGGCTTGGAGTATTGACCCCGAAAACCCCTTCCGGCGGCCGCCTGCTTTTACGTCTCTTTCTATTGTTCCGCGCGGCCGTAACACCGCGCTTGCATATAGAATCATATTACAGGGTGCCTCTATGAAAAGTATAATCACTGCTTTACTGCTTCTTACCGCGTTTATCATCACCGGCTGTCAGTCAATGCCGGGCAAGAAGCTTACGCCGGTTTACACCGTTAATTTTGACGCGCAGGGGGGCGCTCCCGTCCCCGGGTCAATGAAGATGGAGAGGGGCAAGACGTACGCTCTTCCGTACGGTCTGACGATGGACGGTCACAGCTTCCGCGGGTGGAGCGAGACGTCCGGCGGCACCCCGGTGGCCGACCCGTACGGCGCGGTAAAATCGCTCACCCTGTATGCGGTGTGGCAGACGGCTGCGCCGGAGCAGTATGTGGTTACTTACGACAGCGCCGGCGGGGATTATACGCCGAACCCTGTGACGGTGGATGCCGGCGGCACTGTGGGCAGTCTGCCCCGGGATCCTGTGAGGGATAATTACACCTTTGGCGGCTGGTTCTATAATAATGCACAGTTCACCGTTTCAACGCCGGTGAACACTAATATCACCGTTACCGCGCGGTGGACGCTGGAAACGTATACCGTCACCTTTAACTTCGACAACGGCACTCCCCCCTTCGATCTGACATACAGCTATGGTGCGCGTCTCAGCAGCCAGGCGCTTCCCTCGCCGGCCAGGACCGGCCATACCTTCGCCGGGTGGTATAAGGACAACGCCACTCAAATCGACAACACTTACCTTGTGACTGGCGATACGTCAATCACCGCCCGCTGGACGGTGAACACATACACCGTCACCTTTGACGGCCGTGGCGGCGTTCCGGCGCCCGCCCCTGTGGATTACACCTACGGCGCCCGTTTTGACGCCCATACCCGTCCGCAGCCGGCGAAATACGCCGTCGCAAATAAGGCGTGGGCCTTTGACAACGGCACCGATGCGGCGGATGACTATATCATAACCGGTAATTTCACCGTCTACGCCCGCTATCTGAACGGCGCGGGCACCGCCGCCAGCCCGTTTGAGCTGGGTGATAAGGACGAGCTGAATTTTCTCCGCGATAATCTTACCGCGGCGTATATACTGACCGCCGATATCGCCCTCACGTCCGCGTGGGTGCCCGTGGGGGATGATACGGCAGGCCCCGTCGCGTTCAGCGGCACGCTGGACGGAGATAACTATACGATAAGCGGCCTTGAGGTGAATGTGTCAGATAAAGGCGCGGGCCTTTTCAGCTATACGGCGGGCGCCGCGGTTAAGAATATCACCGTTCGTACGACCGCCGCCGGTGTGAATACCACCGCAGCGAATGCCGGTGCCGGCATTTTAACCGCCACTTCCATAGATTCCGTCTATACCGGTGTATATACATCAGGCGTAGTCGGCGGGAGCGGATATACCGGCGGTATCGCGGGCCTTCTTAGCGGCGGCGGGATCAGCCTTTCGTCGTCCGGCGCGGACGTGATGTCGCAGGCGGAGGCCGGGGGCCTCGCGGGCCGTATGTCCGCACACAATAGCGCCGGCGCTGTGATAGAAAACAGCTACTCCACCGGCCTTGTGGACGGTGATACGGCAGGCGGCATAGCCGGTGCCGTATATGATTCTTCCTCCGTGAACGCGGTCTACACATACGGCGCCGTGGCGGGCGACGACGCCGGCGGTATCGCCGGGAAAGTCGACGGCGGTTCGGTTACAAATGCTGTAGCGGTGAATAGAGAGGTGCTGGCTGTCAATTCCGCCGGTTCCGTCGCGGGGACAGACACCGGCGGCACATACGCCGGCAATTTCGCCGTGCTTGCCATGCCCGTCACGGGTGCGGGCGCGGGCGTGTCCGGCACGGAGCGCACAATCACGGATCTTATGACGCGGGCTTTTTACGCATTCGTCACCGCCCCCGCGTGGAAGTTCGGCTCCGACGATGCCAATCCGTGGAAGATAACGGAAGGCGTGGGCCTGCCGGGGTTATACCGGGAGAAGGCCGTCACGATCACATTCGATGCAAACGCGGGACAATATCCTGGTGCCGCTCTTGACAGGGCCAGTGCCGGGTATAACCGGGGCGACCGCCTTTCGCTGAACGCCGCGGTATCAACCGCGCCCGCGTATGCGGTCACCGGGTGGAACACGGCCCCCGACGGCAGCGGGCGCGCCTATACAAACGATGAATTTATATATGACAATCTCACGCTTTACGCGCGGTATGCCGCTGTTATAAGCACCGCGCAGCAGCTTGACGATATACGCAATAATCTTTCAGGCAAATACGTCCTCACGGCGGATATAGATCTTTCCGCCCATAACGGCGGGGTCTGGACGCCGGTTGCAGTCTTCTCCGGCACGCTGGACGGCGCGGGGCACACGATAAGCGGCCTCACGGTGAACGCCGCAGGCGACGTAGGCCTGTTCGGCATTTTGAACGGCGGCACTGTTAAAAACCTCACCGTCCGCACCGGCCCCGGCGGGGTGACGGGCAGCATATCGGGTATCCTCGCGGGCACTGTTCAGGACGACACCTTGATTGAGAACGTGCACACCGCGGGTCTTGTGACGGGCAGGGGCATTGCCGGCGGTATCACGGGCATGGTAAATGACTGCGTCATCCGCTCTTCCTCGTCGTCTGCGGCGGTCAACGCCCCCAACGCATCAGGCGGCGGTATAGCTGGTGAAGTGGGTTCCGGTGTCACGGTGACCGGCTGCTACACCGCGGGTTCTGTCACCGCCGACTTCAACGCCGGCGGTATCGCCGGGAGTGTGCTGGGCGGCACGGTGACCGGCTGCTACGCCGCGGGTTTTGTCACCGCCGGCTTCAACACGGGCGGTATAGTAGGGTTTATGGGTTCCGGCGTGCTGGAATATAACGCCGCGCTGAACCTGTCAGTCTCCGGCCCTGCCACAGGCCGCGTGGCGGGCGGTGTCGCCGTCGGTGCCGCTATAAATAACAACTTTGCCCGAAAAGGCATGCCTGCCGGCACCGGCGCGGACAGGAACGACGGCGCCGACTTTGCCAATCCCGGCGCCGAACGTATAAGGGCCGCATACACGGGCATCGGCTGGCATTTCGGTTCGTACGGTGACGCGCCGTGGATGATAGACGATAATAACGGTCTGCCGTATCATTACTGGCGGCCTGAGGTGACGGTGACGTACGACGCGAACGGCGGCACCGGCTCCGTACCTGACGGCAGTTTTATTACGAATTCAATATTTGCCGCCCCCGACGCAAGCTCGCTCAGCAAGAACGGTCGCGCCGCGGCAGGCTGGAACACATCGCCCGACGGCACCGGCATCAGGGCTGACGGCGGGTTTTATGTGCACGACAATATCACGCTTTACGCGCGTTATGAGGGCGAGATAGCCACGGCGGAAGAGCTTGACAATATGCGCGCCAATCCCGCCGGAGACTACATCCTCACGCGGGATATAGACCTTTCGGGCATTGCGAACTGGGCGCCCGTGGGCACAGCCATAACACCGTTCACCGGCACTCTGGACGGCGCGGGGCACACGATCTCGGGCCTTGCCATAAATACTGATGATATTGCCGGCCTTATCTACGCGCTTTCCGGCGCCACCGTTAAAAACCTCACCATACGTACCTCGGATGCCGGCGTGGTCAGCACCACGGCCTTCGAAGCGGGCATCCTGGCCGGTTATGCGATATCCGGCGCGAATATAGTAAACGTGCACACCTCCGGCTCCGTGCGTTCGGATACGGGCTCTGCCGGCGGCATCCTGGGCACTGCGAGCGGCACCGACGGCCATGTATACATTAAAAATTCCTCTTCCTCCGCGGATGTGTCCGCCGCGGGTAGTGCCGGCGGCATCACGGGGAGGGTGTTTGAGATGGCGGATATCACAGGCTGTTACACCTCCGGCAATGTTTCCGGCGATACTGCGGGCGGCATTTTGGGCGATTTAAACGGCCCCGGGACTGATGTTTTAGTCGCGGGGTGCTACTCCGCCTCCGAGGTGAAAGGCATACACTATGCCGGCGGCATTGTGGGGAGATTATACTTTAATACGCCTGAATTCCGCGGCAACGTGGCGCTCAACGGATACGTCGATATCACGGGGGCAGTGGTCGGCCGTGGCCGTATAGCCGGCAGTGGCTTTGGTGTAAGCTTTACGGGCGGTAACTATGCCCGTTTCGGCATGCCTGCGGGCGCCGGCGCGGCCATACAGGACGGCACTGAGTTTGCCGGCCCGGGCGCCGAGCTCATGGAGGCCACATATACGGGCATCTCGTGGCTGTTCGGCGCGACGGACGCCGCCCCGTGGATGATAAACGAAGGCTCGGGCCTGCCGCACCACTACTGGCGCGCGCGGGTGGCGGTGACTTTTGATAATAACTCCGCGTTGTATCCCGGCGCGGAGCTGGATAAATACGGCGCGGATTACGTCACCGCAAGTAAGTTTTCCTCGCAGGCGGCCCCTGTCCCGGTGAACGGCGCTTACGTTGTCGTCGGGTGGAATACAAAGGCCGACGGCACCGGGGATGACTACGCGCCTGATTCATTTATATTCGACAACGTCACGCTCTATGCTCAGTATGCCTATCCTTTGGGCACGGCGGCAGAGCTGGGCGGTATACGCAATAATCTTTCGGGCAAATACGTACTCACGGCGGATATAGACCTGTCGGGCATTGCGAACTGGGCACCCGTGGGCAACATCGCCGACCCGTTCCGCGGCACGCTTGACGGCGCGGGGCATACGATAAGCGGCCTCACGGTGAACGTCGCCGCAGGCTTCGCAGGCCTGTTCGGCCATATTAACGGCGCCACTGTTAAAAACCTCACTGTCCGCACCACAGACGCGGGTGTGGAGAGCACAAACTCCAGCGCCGGCATCCTGATGGGGAGTGCAAGCGGCGCCGTCATAGAAAACGTGCACACGTCTGGGCGGGTTACTGGTGGAAACCGGATCGGCGGCATAGTGGGGGCTATGGGTGGTAGCAGTACGATAAACTCCTCCTCCTCTTCCGCGTCCGTCACCGGCCAGGGCAATGCCGGCGGCATAGCGGGGGAGGTGGCTAACGGCAGCACCGTCACAAACAGCTACGCCACGGGCGCGGTGACGGGCACCGGTGCCGGTTCCTATGCCGGCGGCATAGCGGGGAATGTGTTTGGCAGCACCGTGCGGCACAACGCCGCGCTGAACGCGTCCGCATCCGGCACAGGATGGGGCCGCGTGGCGGCGTTGTTCTTAGGCAGCATCGTGACAGACAACTTTGCCTGGGACGGCATGGTTGGCGCATTTATCCAGGACGTCTATAACGACGGCACCGGCAAATCCCTTGCCCTTCTTATGACAAAGGCGACGTATTCAGGCGCGCCGCTCTCCTGGCCGTTTGACGGCAGCACGCCGGACTCACCGTGGGTGCATACTGACGACGGCGCCAGCCTGCCGCACCATTACTGGCGAGATAACGTGACTGTGACCTTCGTCACAGGCGGTGGCGCCGGCGCACTTGATAAAGACAAAGCATATTATAAACCGGGCGAAAAGCTGTCGAAATACGCGGCCTCGCCGGTGGCGGCGGGCACGTCAGTCGCCGAGTGGAACACCGCGTCCGACGGCTCAGGCAAAGCGTACCGCCCCGGCGACTTCGTATTTGACAACATCACGCTGTACGCAGTCTCGTGGGGCAGGTCGATATCCACCCCGGCGGAGCTTGACGGCATACGCAATGATCTTTCGGGCCGCTACGTCCTCACGGCGGATATAGACCTGTCGGGCATTGCAAACTGGTCGCCCGTGGGCGACACCAGTAACCCGTTCACCGGCATCCTTGACGGCGCGGGGCATACGATAAGTGGCCTTACGTCGGCGGGCACCGGCCTGTTCGGTTATATAAACGGCGCCACGGTTAAAAACCTCACCGTGCGCACCACAGACGCGGGCGTGGTAAACACGGGCACGGGCAGCACCGGCATCCTGGCGGGGTGGGCACGCAATTCCGTGATAGAAAACGTGCACACGTCGGGGCGGGTATACTGCACCGGCTTCTTATACGCCGGCGGTATAGTGGGGAATGCGGATGGCGGCACTGTCATCTGCTCCTCCTCCTCTTCCGCGTCCGTCACCAGCCAGAGCCTTACCGGCGGCATAGCGGGGAATATGTCTGACAGCACCGTCACAAACAGCTACGCCACGGGCGCGGTGACGGGCAGCCTTGCCGGCGGCATAGCGGGGAGTGTGTCTGGCAGCGGCAGCATCACAAACAGCTACGCCACGGGCGCGGTGACGGGCACCGGTGCCAATTCCTATGCCGGCGGCATAGCGGGGTATGTGGATGTCGGCACCGTGCGGTACAACGCCGCGCTGAACGCGTCCGTGTCCGGCACAAACCGGGGCCGCGTGGCGGGGGAAAGCTACGGCACCATAAATAACAACTACGCCCGAAACGGCATGCCGGCGGGCGGCGGTGGCAACGACGGCACCGACTTTGACGCCGCGGGCGACGAGCTGAAAAAAGCCACCTACACC
>JAVBTI010000006.1:0-53975 GCA_031556255.1 Deferribacterales bacterium
CCCTGCCCGCTTCCGGCACATGGATTCCCTGATAACGTATATTTTTAATAAAGCGCAATAGGTTATTGCGCCTTTCTCCAGAAAGGGTATGCCGGAGGCTTCAACCTCCGGCATACTGTAAAAGAGGAAGGAAATCCGAAAAATCACAGGGAGAGTTCTTTCTTGCGCCTGCCTGATGTTGTTCATCTTCACGCGGAAGATGGTATTGGGTCCGGAGTTCCCCCATTTAAACTCGGCAGGGCGGCGGCGCAGGCGGGCTTCAGACCTTCTTTATCCCATTTTTATCTGCGGTGCCTGCCGGACGTACGGGTGAGTGATTGCGGGAAAATGAATAACTGATGAAATATGCTGATTTGAGATTCTATGGTATTGATAAAGGCCGGCAGCCGGGCTGGATGCCGTTATTTGTGCATCAGTTGTATGAATCGAAGTGCGCACACGGATTTGAATTTAATGTGGTCGTCCTCGGAAAGCGCACCCTCAAGCTCTACGTCCAGATTTGGGTTGTTAAGATGTTTGATGAGCCACCGGTATTGCTCGTTTCTGTTCATATCTCTCTGCTCTTTTTCTTCCTGGTCATATGATGCGCGGTAAAACATGATATCACCTCTATCTGAGGTATAGCAGATTTCATGCCAAATGCCCGGTGGAATTTATGCCGGGGAAATTGACGGCCGTGCGGAAAAGTCATAAAATAAAAGAACAAATCGGTTGCGCGTGAGCGAAAACGAACATGCGCAACAAAAAATAAATGGGGGCATACAAATTATGACCGAAATGGAAAAAATGCTCGCGGGCGAGCTTTATTGCGGCACCGATCCTGAACTCATGGAGATGTGGAATGCTGGGAAAAATCTGCTCCGCGTTTACAACCAGCTGGACTATGCCGATACAAAAACGCAGCGGGAAATATTGGAGAAATTGCTTGCCTCAGTCGGGGAAAATCTCCATATATACGCGCCGTTTTACGCCGATTACGGTAAATTCATCAGTATCGGGAGCAACTGTGTGATCAATATGAGCTGTGTTTTCCTGGACTGCAACAGAATTACGATAGGCGACAACGTGCTGATCGCTCCAGGCGTACATATCTACGCGGTAGGGCACCCGCTGCGGCCTAAAGACCGGTTTACGGAAAAAAATGAAGTGGTTGGACGGACGGCTCCGGTGACTATAGGCAGCAACGTTTGGATTGGTGGCGGCAGCGTCATTCTGCCCGGAGTGACCATCGGAGATAATGTGACAATCGGCGCGGGAAGCGTGGTTACGAAGTCAATACCGGAAGGAATGCTGGCGTTCGGAAACCCATGCAGGTCGGTGAGGGCGGTAGGCGCCTAAAACCGCCCGCATTTCTGCGGGTGGTTTTAAGCGTAAAGGAAGGACATTACGAATTTATTTTCACAGCGCGGTCGGTTAATACGGATTCGTGAGGGTGTATTGTATGTGGCAGGTTTTGGAGCAGGCGTCCGCAATCATAACCGTCTTATCTGAACATCGGGTATCCTGCCGGGCTGTCTTGTCTTCTTCGTGGCAGGTCCGGCACGGAAAATTTGTCCCATGGGCGGATCTGTGAGGGTTCAGCCAGTTGTCCTCGCCCAGAGTTACTGTACTGTCCGCAAAATCCTGATAGTTGCCTTTGTGGCACATGAGGCAGTACGCTGTTGTGAGATCGCTTGTGCCGCCGTAGCCCTCCGTGCGCGGGCCGTAGTCCGAATCCGAATCCGATTTGGTGCAGCCCGTATAAATAAGCGCCCCCAGCACTATCAAAAATAATATTTTAATTAAAAGATTTTTATTCATTTTTTGCCCCTTATGCCCTGCTGCACGCATGTTCCGCAGCGACAAAACCAAATGTCATTGCGCGCCCTATCGACACGCCGGATATGTGGCGCGGATAATGTCCGTAGAAAAAGCAGCCGGAGGCGTTACCGCCCGCGTATAAACCCGGAATCGGTTTGTCCTTTGTATCCAGAACGTTGCAGTTGCTGTCAATCTGTAAACCGCTCACTGTGGCAAGCATGCATCCGCTGCGGGGATTTATCCCGTAGAAAGTGGTGGAGCCGAGATTGAGCGCGCTGGCGGCGGTCACAGCCCTGCCGAATTCCATATCCACCCCGTTGCTACAGAAACTGTTCCAGTCGGTCGCTGTTTTTTCCAGCCCGTCCGGGTCGATACCGCATTCGGCGGCAAGTCCGCGTAACGATGAAGCCTCTTTTATAACACCGAGGGCTTTATATTCGGCAATTGCGTCTGCGCTGATTAAAAGGGATGTGGCTATCCGCCAGACATCTTTTCCGAAGTTTTCCTGGGCGGCGGTGGCGTTGACCATATAGGAAGTGCTCGGCAGTCCCAGTGATTCATCCATAAAGCGCTTGCCCGCCCTGTTGACCTGGAAGGTCCCCGCCAGCATCATGTCCACCCTGTTGACGGCGTTGATGAATTTTGCAGGGTTGACGCCGAAGTTGAAACTCATGATGGCGTGTGGGGTGGAGTCCATTATCGCCCCGGCCTTCATCCCCATCATATGCCCGTCACCGGTGGGGCCGAAATGGCCGTTCCACCAGAGAAGATTCGCATAATCTTCCGATCTGCAGTATGCCTTCATCATCTCGGGATTGGAATCATAACCGCCGGAGGCGATGATGACCCCTTTGTTTGCGTTGAAACGCAGATAGCCGCGGCCATCCCTGGCTATTACTCCGCTAACGGGGCCGTCGCTCTCCCTGATAAGCTGAACCGCGGGGGTGAGGTATCTGACGGAAAAAAGGCTCGGATATTTTGTTTTTCCGACCTTTGCCAGCTCGCGTACAACATACAATCCCTGCCGCCCCACCGGGGCGGATGTTGTGCCGGGCGCCATGAACGCGGGGACGTTAAATTTACACTCGTACTTCGCGTATTGCAGCGACTCGGTGGCCGGAACGGAGTTCAGGCCTCCGGGGCCCGCCTGGAACATTCTTTCCATGAAGTCGGCCGCTTCGCCGGAACGCTCGATAAAGGTATGTACGGGTCCGCGGCGGAGGCGCCAGTGGGCGGTTTCATACAATCCTCTTATGTAGGTGATCTTTTCCGCGTCACTGCAGGAACGTCCCGCGTTTTTCAATACTGCGGAGTTAATGGAAGCGTAGCACTCGAAAATTCCACGGCCCGCGTTTGACTTTTCAAGTACAATGACCTTTTTTCCCATATCAGCCGCTTTCAGCGCAGCCATCATTCCGGTAATTCCCGCCCCCACGACCACAATGTCGCACTCTTCGGTGACAACGATTTCACCGCTGGATATAGCCCGGTCCTCAAAAGCAATATGGCCTGTCGGACCGGGGCATTCCGCCGTGCGCCCGTACATCCGCCCGCCGTCTTTCATAACCGACTCATACACTGAAACGTATCTCACGTTTGCCGCCGCCTTCGCCTCGTTGTTTCGCAGATTCCCCAAAATAACTGCTGCGCCGGCCGCAGCCCCGGCCAGTCCGGCGCTTTTCATGAAATGCCGCCTTGACAGGTCTGTTTCTTTCTTCTTCATTTCAATCCTCCTACAGGCATTACCCCGACTAACAGAAATAAACTAATAATCCTAACTACATATTAAGCATGTATGACCGCATATATTTGCACTAAAAAATAAAATAATTATAAAAATATCGGCCCGGATTGAAAAAACTTTAGTCTCATCAATCAATTATATATCCGACATTAAGGCCAATTTGACGGCAAGCCATCAAAAACACAAATCAAATTTGAATTTGATTTTCAATCATAGATAATTTTTTATTTATTTGTCAAGATAAAAATTGCATCAAAAATCATATTGCAGGTAAAAATGTGGATTTAATTATACTGATGGTTTATTTTTGGGTCAGACTGTTTTTGAACTGTAGCGCTGCCTGTAGATTTCTATGCTGGCCAGACATACATCCGTAAAGTAGCCCTTGAGGTGCTCTATGTAATCTTTGGTGAGTTTTATGGAATATTCCGCTTTAAGTGTTTCAGGAGTGTTGCAGTATATGCCGCGGCATATAGTGTATATGACAAAGGTACAGGATGTGAGATCGTCTTTATCTATATCGGGTATAAATTCTCTAATGATGTCCTGCAGCGCCGTTATGGGTTTTTTCATGATTTTTTCCAAATATTTGCCAAGCAGGCCGGTGGGCTGGAGCACTTCCATGAGATGCATCCGTGAAAAAAGCCAGACCTGACCTTTTTCAAAATTCATCTCAATCAGCCTGCAGACCATATTCGCAAGACGCTCCTTAGCCGTCCGGTTTTTATCACTGTAATATGAGTAGGCGTTTGCATCGTTCCCGAAGGCAAAACTTTCCCATACGGCCTTGTAAAGGCCCTCTTTGGAGCCGAAATGATAGTTGACCGCAGTTATGTTCAGCCCTGCGAGCTTGCAGATATCCGCGACCTTCGTATTGTAGTACCCCTGTTCGGCGAAGACTCTGCATCCGGCCTCCAGCAGCCTGTTTTTACTCTGCACCCCGGACTCATATTCCTTTTTTATGTTTTTACGTCTCATCACAACTCCATATGGCAGTTTATGTGAACTGCGCCGAAAAGTCAATTTCGTGTGTATTGCGGTCAGAGGTTTAAATTATAATACCGGCTGCAATTTACTTTTTCTTGAGTTTGTTTCGTGATCATATTATAATGTTGAAATGAAGAAAAAGTTCATGCTGACAGCGTTTGCCCTTGCCGCCACCGCCGCTGTGGTTTATGCGGATTTCAAAGACTACCGGGGGCTTATGCGTGAGTTTTCCCCATATAGTTTTGAAAGTACCGCCGATCTGTCCGCACTCTACCCCGGCAGTGTCATTATTTTTTCCAAAGGGCAGCCCCTTTTGTGGGAGGCTTCCGGCATAGGTGATTACAAGGTCACGGGCGGCGAAATCAGCGCTATCGCCCAGAACGGGCTGGCGAGCCTGCCGAACGGCCAGTGCGGCGGTTTGCTTGTGCCTGAAAATACCGAATCAATCATATATAAAGACGATATCATGGTGGCGTCTACTCCGGATATTCATTATTCCTACTATGTGCCGGACTGTGCCCGGTACAGCGAGTCACCCCGTGAAGGTTCGTATATTGATACTGCCGGAGGACTCCTGTGTGAGGCGTCATACACGGACAGAATCATCAGAAACGCATATACCGGGGAAGAAATATACAGAGACCGGCCCGATTCCCCCACTCAGGCTATCTACGGCATAAACGGCAGTTGTTATTACCTCCAGCGCAATGGCAATATTGACACCTTCGGCGGCGCCATGCCGCGAATGGAGTCCTTTTCATACATGGAGGGCATGGTCTACGCTGCCACGTATGAGCACGGCTTCAGCGGGTTTACCAAAAAGGGCTACTTTACCTTGAAAATATCATCTTGGGGCGCGGCGGAGTTCAATTTTTTGGATCTGCCGGACAATGGGCTGTGTATGCCCGCGTACGACAGCGCGGAGCCCTTCTGCGAAGCCCGCTTTGCACCTGGATTTGTTGATACGGCGCTGAAGGCGGAGCGGATCACGCTGACAAATGACGCCGTAATCCTCAAAACCGGTGATAAAATGACAGCCTATGGGCGGGAAGACTCGTGGATAAAAGAACTTGTTACCCGTTATGCCCTGCCCGCCCCCTGCGTGCTGAGGGATGCGCTGTACTACAGGGACGTGTTGGGGGATGAGTGGCAGATCAACCTGAACACTATGGAAGACCCGGTGCGGGTTTCCTTTATCCCCGCGAGCTGTGACCCCGCGGGTGCTTATTATAAAGACGGAGCGATATTCATGTCCGATGGTGCTTTTGTTTACAGATACGCCGAACTTGCCCGCCAGCAGGGGGGCAGACAGCTATATAGAACGCAAAAAAACAGTAAGATGTTGTATTTTAATGAGTAGGGTTGCCTGGACTTCGGATCCTTGAACCTCCCCTTGGGGAGGTTTGAGGGGAACTTCAGTCGGCGGACTCCCCGCCGCATGGTGCCGCCCATGGACGGGCGGCGCGGAGAGCGCCCCAGGACCGGGGCGCAACCACAACAGGGAAGTTGTGCGCTCAGGGATGAGCGCTCTGTATATATTAGGAGTAAAAATGAAAGCAAAGGTTTACGTGTCCCTGAAAAATGGAGTACTGGATCCTCAGGGACAGGCGATATCGGAGGCGCTAAACCGCGCCGGATACGGTTTTGTGAAAGATGTTCGTGTCAGCAAGGTTTTTGACATTACCATAGAAGGTGACAGGAATAGTTGCGAGGCGCGGGTGGAGAAGTTCGCCGGCGATATGCTCTCAAACCCCATCGTGGAGACGTTCCGCGTTGAGTGGGAGGGCTAGGTGAAGGCAGGCGTTGTGAGGTTCCCCGGTTCCAACTGCGACCGGGACTGTTTTCACGTCCTCAGGGATGTGTTGGGCGCGGAAACGCGCTTTCTTTGGCATAAAGACCATGATGTTAAAGGGCTTGACCTGATAGTCCTGCCCGGGGGGTTTTCCTACGGCGACTATCTCCGCTGCGGTGCCATCGCCCGGTTTTCCCCGGTTATGGAACAGATTGTGGAGTTTGCTGAAAAGGGTGGCTTTTTGCTGGGCATCTGCAACGGTTTCCAGATACTTACCGAGGCGCGCCTCCTGCCCGGCGTGCTCATGCGCAACAGGGACATGCGCTTTATCTGCAAACACCTTCATCTGCGGGTGGAGAATAACCGCACCGCATATACTGACAAATATAAGAAAGGTCAGATCATCAATCTTCCGGTGGCTCACGGCGACGGAAACTATATAGTGGACGACTCCGAATGGGCGGCTGCGAAAGAGCAGGTGGTGTTCAGATACTGCTCCCCCGAAGGGGAAGTGAGCGACAGGTTTAATCCGAACGGAGCCAGGGACAACGTGGCGGGAATTATAAATAAGCGGGGCAATGTGTTGGGGATGATGCCTCATCCGGAGCGCGGCGCGGAGGCGCTGATGACCACGCAGGACGGGTTGGCGTTGTTTGAATCTTTAAAAAGCTTTATTGGATGAGGGGCCGGACCTGCTTATGCGTGAAATTGGCGCATCGCGTTGTTTTTTCCTCAAAGCCAGCCCTCTTTACCGCTTTAGGTAACGTCGGTCCGTCTTTTCGGAAACCGCCCGGTGCTGTATTCAATTTGACGCACATGCGCCGGCTCGAATTTGCAGCCACTATATAATATGTGCTCCCAATCCCAAGGGGATTGGGCAGACTGTCCATAAGGTGGATTGCTTTGTCGCTGTTCTCCCCGCAATGATGTGCAAAGGAGTTCCGCCCTCCGGGAAATGAATTAATTACGAATTATTATAAATAATACAGGGGTGTTTATTATGTCTAAGGTTTACGACAGTTTTAATTTTCCTTCGGTGACAGTGGAAGCCGCGGGCACGATGGGGCTCACGGCGGACGAATATGCGCGGGCCTGCGAGATACTCGGACGCACGCCGAATTATATCGAGCTGGGCTGCGTCTCCGCCATGTGGAGTGAACATTGCAGCTACAAATCCAGCCGTATACATCTGAAAAAGCTCCCCACCACGGGAAAAGACGTTGTCTACGGCCCCGGCGAGAACGCCGGCGTGGTGCGTATCGACGGCGACATGTGCGCCTGTTTCAAGGTGGAGAGCCACAACCACCCATCTTTTATAGACCCTTTCCACGGCGCGGCCACCGGTGTCGGCGGTATCCTGCGGGACGTGTTTACGATGGGTGCGCGGCCGGTTGCGGCGATGAATTCCCTCCGTTTCGGCACCACCACGTATTCCCGGACTCCAGCTCTTCTGAAAGGCGTCGTGGAGGGGATAGCACATTACGGCAATTGCTTTGGCGTCCCCACTGTGGGCGGCGAGATTGCGTTTCATCCCAGTTATGCCATGAACCCACTGGTAAACGCCTTTGTCTTCGGCCTCGTGAAAGAGGATAAAATATTTACCGCCAAGGCGAGCGGCCTCGGGAACCCTGTCATATATATCGGCGCAAAAACCGGCCGGGACGGCATTCACGGCGCCACGATGGCCTCCGAGGAGTTTAACGAGGGCAGCGAGAAGAAACGTCCTAAAACTCAGATCGGTGACCCTTTCAAAGAAAAACTTCTCTTTGAAGCCTGCCTTGAGCTCATGGGCACGGACGTGCTTGTGGGTATTCAGGATATGGGCGCCGCAGGGCTGACCAGTTCGTCGTTTGAGATGGCGGGCAGGGCAGGTTCCGGCGTAGTCATGCACCTTGACCGGGTGCCCATGCGCGAAGAAGGGATGAACCCCTATGAAATCATGCTTTCCGAATCCCAGGAGCGTATGCTTCTTGTGGCGAAAAAAGGGCGGGAAGAGGAAATTATAAAAACAGTGCATAAATGGGATCTGGACGCGGCCGTTATCGGAAGTGTCACGGATGATGGCTATGTGCGTCTTTTCTGGAACGGAGAGGAGGTGGCTACCGTGCCTGCCGCGCCCCTGGCTGATGGAGCGCCGCTGTACGACCGCCCGCACAAACGCCCTGTTTGGCTGGACGATGTGGCGAATTTTGATCAGTCCACTATCCCCGTGCCGGATCTGGAAGGCGCCTTCCTGCGTCTGCTTTCAGACCCGACCATAGCCGGCAAGCGCTGGGTGTGGGAACAGTACGACCATATGGTACAGCTGGGCACCGTGTCATTGCCCGGGAGCGACGCTGCGTTAGTCCGACTGCCTGAAGGGACAAAGGGAGTGGCTATGTCCTCCGACTGCAACGGCCGCTATTGCTATTTAAACCCTCGGGAAGGAGCTAAACACGCCGTGGCGGAATCCGCCCGCAATGTGGCAGCCAGCGGTGCAAGACCGGTGGCGCTCACAAACTGCCTTAACTTCGGTAACCCGGAAAAGCCGGACATCATGTACCAGCTCGTAGAGGCAATCGAAGGCATCGGCGAAGCAAGCCGTGCGCTGAACGCCCCCGTGGTGAGCGGGAACGTCAGCCTCTATAATGAAACAGAAGGGAAAGCGATCTTCCCGACCCCTATAATAGTGATGGTAGGGGTGATGGACGACGTATCCAAACGTCTGGAGTCGTTCTTCAAAAAAGAAGGGAACCGTATCCTCTTTCTGGGTGAACTTCCGGATAAAATAGATGCAAGCCACTATCTGGAAGTAATCCACGGTAAAGTGGCGGGCGCTGTGCCTTCCGTAAAGCTGAACTTCCAGAAAAACCTGTTCGCGGTTATAAAGGAAGGGGCGGCGGCCGGAGTCATCGAATCGGCGCACGATCTCGCTGAAGGTGGATTGGCAGTTGCGATTTTTGAAATGGGGACCAAAAATAAGATGGGTGCGGACGTAAAACTTCCTGCCGCAGGCAGGGCGGATGCCATGCTGTTCGGCGAAACCCCCGCGATGCTGCTTGAAGTAGCCCCGGCCAGCGCCGAAGCGGTAAAAAAACTTTGTGCTGAATATAGCGTGCCCTGCCTGGATATAGGCGCCACGGGAGGCAAAGATGTCAAAATTGCCTGTGGTACTCTGCCCGCTCTGAATGTGGGTATTGAAAAAGCTTTGGCTTTGTATGAAAAGGTTATTCCTGAAATGGTGAAGTAATGGTAGGAATCTACGGGACAGCCGATGCGGCGCGGATAAGCTATCTTTGCCTGTACGCTTTGCAGCACAGAGGGCAGGAGGGGTCCGGCATCGCCACCGGCGACGGCGAAGCTATACATCTGCATAAGGCTGGCGGCCAGGTGTCTGATATATACAAGGAAAGGGTGTTCCCTTCGCTGAAAGGCCACCTGGCTATAGGAAATAATAAATACAGCACTGAGAAGGACCGGCATGAGCGAAACCTGCTTCCCCTTGTGGCGGAACTGACTTTCGGACAGCTTGCGATTTCATTCAGCGGGGCGCTCATGTCCGATAAAGACCGCAAAGAGCTGGTGGAGTCCGGGGCAATATTCACAACCTCTTCCGACAGCGAAGTGCTGCTGCACCTTATCGCGCGCAAAAGTTCGAAAATGAAACTGGAAGACGCGGTGGTGGATACCCTTAAACATATTAAAGGTGCCTACTCCGCCATGTTCATGACGGCGGACAGGATAATTGCCGCCCGCGACCCGAACGGTTTCAAGCCGCTTATTTTAGGTGTAATCGGCGGCGTACATGTGCTTGTGAGTGAGTCGGCGGCACTTGATCTGCTCGGCGCGGAGTTTGTGCGCGAGGTGGAGCCGGGAGAAGTTCTTGTTATCGGACGGGACGGCGCCGGAACATATGCAAATATCGGCAAAAGTAAGCTCAGCCCATGTATATTCGAATATGTCTACACCGCCCGGCCTGATTCCGTAATGTTCGGGCATTCGGTGTACGAGGTGCGCAAAGAGTGCGGGTACAGGCTGGCAAGCCAGACACGGGTGGATGCGGATATTGTGGTTCCTGTGCCCGACTCAGGGATAGCCGCCGCCATAGGTTACTCTCAGGGTTCAGGCTTGCCGTTCGAGCTTGGTATTATCCGTAACCACTACGTGGGGAGGACTTTCATACGCCCTGCGCAGGATATCCGCAATTTCGGGGTAAAGGTCAAACTGAATCCCGTGAAACGCATCATAAAAGGAAAGCGGCTTGTGGTGGTGGACGATTCAATCGTGCGCGGCACCACATGCCAGCAGATAGTGCAGATGCTGAAAGAGGCGGGCGCCAAGGAAGTA
Source organism: Deferribacterales bacterium (assembly GCA_031556255.1). Classification (GTDB taxonomy): domain Bacteria; phylum Chrysiogenota; class Deferribacteres; order Deferribacterales; family JAISNW01; genus JAIRQX01. Next base: position 10,650 of record JAVBTI010000006.1, read on the forward strand.
CATATGCGCATAGCTTCGCCGCAGGTCTTTTTTCCCTGTAAATACGGCATAGATATACCGTCTAAGGATGACCTGATCGCCAACCGGCACTCGCTGGACGGGATCAGGCAGTTTATCGGCGCGGATTCGCTGGGGTTCATATCCCTGGATAACCTTATCAACGCTGTCGGCGATGCAAATCATTGCAGCGCCTGTTTTTCCGGCGACTACCCGCTGAAGGAAGAAGTATAATGATGGAACTGTTGACCAGTCCGGAAGCCTGGACAGCCCTTATCACCCTTTCCACGCTTGAAATAGTGCTGGGGGTGGACAATCTCGTGATGATAGCGATCCTTGTGAGCGCCCTGCCGGCCAAAAGGCAGCCCATAGCCCGCAGCCTGGGGATAGGTTTTGCTCTTTTAACACGGGTCTGCCTGCTGTTTACCATGTCGTGGCTTGCAAGCCTGACGAAACCGCTTTTTTTTATCAGCGCGCACCCTTTTTCCATACGTGACCTTGTGATGCTTGTGGGGGGGGCTTTCCTGCTCTATAAAGGGGCGAAAGAACTCCTCGAGATGCGTCACCCTGACCATGTCCGCGAGGCAAAGGCGCTCAAAGGCGGTATGGCTATAGTTATAGCCCAAATAGGAATTTTTGATATAGTATTCTCCCTAGATTCTGTGATAACTGCCGTGGGCATGTCGAACCAACTGCCTATTATGGTCACCGCCATATGCATTGCAATGGCTGTGATGCTGTTTGCATCCGGGCCGGTTATAAAGGTGCTGGACAAATATATGTCCATAAAGGTGCTGGCGCTGTGCTTCCTGATTATCGTGGGTATTATGCTTGTGCTGAGCGGATTCAGCATGCATATACCGAAAGGATATATTTACACGGCAATGGCGTTTTCTGCGTTTGTGGAGTTTATGATTATATGGATTAATAAAAGCCGCGCCAAAACGCCTACAGCTTAGAATATGGTTCAGGTAGATGCCGGATTGGGATAAACCGTGATATGGGCCGATATGTCGTTGTTTTTTAAAAGCCGGGCCTCATTTCATAACCCCATACATATATGAGGATTGCCGACCGAAGCGGTAACGGAGCTATGCGCACGCATCACAGGCCGCGACAATCCGGCACCTAAAATAAGGATTGACAAAGTTGCATCCTTTCACTATTAATATATCCCTTTAGGAGTTTTTTCGTGAAGATATACTACGACGGTATTGAAAACGATCAGCTCGACGTTTCAAGGGCTTTCAGCTTCGAAGAGGACGGCGAGCTGATTCAGATAGAGAGTTTTGCAGGCGTCCTTTTCAAAATAGACGGGATGTACTTTCTGCGCGGCGAAATGAAATTTGAACTGCACTGCTCCTGCGACCGTTGTGCGGAACCGGCTGTTATAAGGCTGAAGCACAGCGTGGAAGTGGGTGTGGAACCGGGCGGGAAATCCGCGGCCGGTGCTGAGCCCGAATATGAAATGACGGACGACGACGGAGACATATACACCACCGATCCCGAATACATCGATCTGGACGAGATATTGCGTCAGGAAGCAATCCTGCAGCTCCCGGCCAAACGGCTCTGCCGGTCGGACTGTAAGGGTGAAAATATAGAAGAACACGGCAGTTGCGATGATGAAGCCAAGGAGACTCCGTTAAAAGAGCTGTCTTCATTAAAGCAAAAGCTGAAGGAGAAATAGACGATGGGTAACCCGAAACACAAGGTCACTAAATCAAAGCGCAACAACCGCCGCAGCCATGACCATGCGGAAATACTTGCTGCCGGCAAATGCGCGCAGTGCGGCGAATTGAAACAGGCTCACACTGTGTGCCCCGCATGTGGCTACTATGACAAACGTGAAGTAGTTAAGAAAAAAGAACTGTAAAACTTTATGAAAATTGCTATTGACGCTATGGGCGGAGATCACGCCCCCGCCAGTATCATTGCGGGAGCGGTGGCCGCGGTCAAAGAGTATGACACAAACGTCATTCTGGTTGGCCAGGAGCCTGTTGTGCGGGCGGAGCTTGAAAAGATACTGCCTGGAGGCGACCCGCGGATATCAATACAGCACGCCGAGCAGGTCGTCAATATGGACGATATTCCTTCGCAAATTGTGCGGGGAAAGCGCCAGTCATCTCTTCATGTGGGGCTGAGGCTTGTCAAAGAGGGTACCGCTTCGGCATTCTACAGCGCGGGTAATACTGGCGCGGTGATGGCTACGGCGATACTTACTCTGCGTACTCTGGAGGGTATTGACAGGCCGGCCATCGCCACTGTGCTTCCGTCCATGAAGGGCTACTCCGTTATGATAGACGTAGGCGCCAACGTGGACAGCAAGTCGGAGAATTATCTCCATTTTGCCATTATGGGTTCCGCATACGCAAAGAGCGTTCTGCATGTCGAAAACCCCACTGTCGGCCTCCTTAGCATCGGCGAGGAAGACGTCAAAGGCAACGAGGTCACCAAAACGGTTTTTTCCCTCCTCAAAAAGTGCAAAGCAATAAATTTCACAGGGAACATAGAGGCTAAGGAGATCTACAAAGGCAAAGTAGACGTTATAGTCTGCGACGGCTTTGTAGGCAATATTGCTCTCAAAACCAGCGAGGCCGTGGCGCTGTTTGCCACATCCCTCTTGAAAGAGGAGCTGTCGCGCAGCGTGGTTTCCAAACTGGGAGCTCTTCTGATGCTTTCAGGGCTTAAGCGGTTCAAAAAGCGTGTGAATTATGAAGAGTACGGCGGTGCCCCGCTTCTGGGTGTGGGCGGCGTATGCATAATAGGCCATGGCAGCTCCAGCGCCTTCGCGGTGAAGAACGCCGTCCGTGTCGCGCTGGAGATGATCGGGCATAATATAAACCAATCCATTGAAACCGATGTGAAAAGCTCGTTCAAACTTCTGAAAGAGGTGGAAGAAGAGAGTGGAATCATTGGTTTCGTTAAATCCCATGTCAAAGACCTTTTCGGCGGCAAGGAAGAAAAGGACGGAGATAAGCATCAGAATTGAGCCTGTTAACCATTCCCCAATGGGGAGTCGAATCTGCTTTTGACGGATTCGGAGGGGGTAGGTACCAAAGGCACGCTCACGGAGCAATCCGCAGCAGAATCACGTTTCTGCGAAGGACGCGCAGTGCGGGCGGCGGAGGCGCGGGAGAATTTGCCGCACCCGGACCGGAGGCGCCGCACACGGCATATTTATTGATATGTGTTTATGCAAATAAACATGAATTTAAGGTAACTGAGTAGATGGTGTATTCGAGAATTATCGGCACGGGGACGTACTTCCCCGAGAAGGTTTTAACAAACGCCGATCTGATGAAGATGGTTGACACTGATGACAACTGGATCGTAGAGCGCACGGGGATACGTGCGAGACATATATCGGCCAGAAACGAGCCCACCTCCGAGATGGCGTATAAAGCCACCAAAGAGGCGCTTGACATGGCCGGGGTGAAAGCTTCGGAGATAGACGGAATAATTTTTCCCACAATCTCACCGGATTATACACTGCCGTGTGCGGCGGCTGTACTGGGGCACAGACTGGGGATTTCCGGCCCCTTCGCGTTCGACCTGAACGCGGCATGCACCGGTTTTGTCTACTCTCTCAGCATCGCGGACGCGCTTATCAAGAGCGGGCAGTACAAGACTATTCTTATTGCCGCCGGCGAAAGGCTTTCCACCATGACAAACTATAAAGACCGGAGTACCTGTATACTTTTCGGTGACGGTGCCGGCGCGGCCCTTATCCGGGCGGACTCGAAACCTGGTGTGCGCAGCTACAACATGTATGCGGACGGCACGCACGGAGATCTGCTCTATATGCACGGCATGGGCTCCACATACCTCGCCAACAGGGACACAATGAATCTCGACGAAGAGATGATCGTCATGAAGGGGAATGATGTGTTTAAACTGGCCGTGCGGGCCATGTCCGACGCGTCGGTGGAGGCCCTCGGGAAGAGCGGCCTGAATGCGGAAGATATAAACTTCGTCGTGCCGCATCAGGCTAATTTGCGCATAGTGGAAGCCGTGGCCAAACGGCTGGAAGTAGGTATGGACAGGGTGCTTATAAACCTTGACCGCCGGGGGAACTGTTCCTCGCCGACAATACCCACAGCTCTCGACGAAGGGATTCGCTCCGGTAAAGTGAAGTTCGGTGACAACATACTGATGGCGGCCTTCGGCGGCGGTATGAGCTGGGGCGCGGCAGTAATTACACTGTAGAGGTGTTATATGTCAACAGCAGTTGTTTTTCCCGGCCAAGGGTCTCAGATAGTGGGGATGGGATCGGATTTGCTTTCCACCTCCGCAAAAGCGTTGCTGGAACAGGCCGACGGAGCGCTGGAGTATCCACTTACAAAAATAATGTTCGGCGGCCCGGAAGAGGAACTCAGGCTTACGCAAAATACCCAGCCGGCTTTGCTGGCGCACAGTATTGCGCTATGGTCGCTTATAAAAGATAAGATAAAACCCGCGTATTTTGCCGGTCACTCCCTCGGGGAATACACGGCGCTGGTGGCGGCGGGCGGCATCGGTTTTGCAGATGCGGTGAAAGCTGTGCATAACCGGGGCAAATTCATGCAGGAAGCCGTGCCTGTGGGTACCGGCGGTATGATGGCCGTACTGGGCGCAGCGGACGCCGACGTGGAAACTGTGTGCAAAGAGATTTCAACACCGGAAGGTGTGGTGGAGCCTGCCAACTATAATTCCGACGGGCAGATCGTCGTGGCGGGGCATGTGGCGGCGCTGGAAAAGTTTGCCGCCCTTATGAAAGAGCGCGGTGCAAAAAGGATAATTCCTCTGCCGGTGAGTGCTCCCTTCCACTGTTCGCTTATGAAGCCGGCCCAGAAACGAATGGCGGACTATCTGGATGGAATAAGAATATCCCCGCTGGCTATACCGGTGGTGAACAATGTAGATGCTCGTGAGGAGAGCAGCCCCGCAGATGTGAAAGACGCGCTTATCCGTCAGATGTCCGGCGCCGTGCGCTGGACACAGGCTGTAAAGATGCTGATAAGCCTGGGTGTGACAAGGTTTGTCGAGGTCGGAGCGGGTGCAGTCCTTAGCGGTTTAATTAAAAAAATTGACAGAAATATTTCTTGCGTTAATATCTCTGTTATTGATGATTTAAAAAAGGTGGACAGGTGAAAAATCTGACAGGCAAAGTGGCTCTTGTGACAGGCGCTTCCAGAGGCATAGGAAGTGCGGTTGCTTTGAAACTGGGGGAAGCGGGCGCCAGGGTGGCTGTGAATTACTCCAGGTCTGAGAAAGAGGCGCTGGAAGTTGTTGAGCAGATCAAAGACGCCGGCGGCGAAGCGATTGCTGTGAAGGGCTCCGTGAACAATGCCGAAGATGTGAAAAACATGTTTGCCGAGACCGAAAAGGCTTTCGGAGTGGTTGACATACTCGTGAACAACGCGGGGATCACAAAGGACAACCTTATGATCCGCATGAGCGACGAGGATTTCGACGCCGTTATCGACACCAATCTCAAGGGGGCGTTCTACTGCATGCGCAACGCCGTCCGGGGGATGATGAAAAAACGTTACGGCAAGGTGATCAACATTACCAGTGTCGTAGGGTTCATGGGAAACGCCGGGCAGATAAACTATGTTGCATCTAAGAGCGGTCTCTACGGTATGACCAAGGCCGCGGCACGGGAAATGGGCGCGCGGGGTATTCGTGTGAACGCTGTCGCTCCAGGTTTTATCAAGACCGATATGACAGACGTGTTGCCTGAAGAGGTTAAGACAGCGCTCGTCGACCAGACTCTCCTGAAATCGTTGGGAACTGTGGACGATGTGGCAAATGCCGTGTATTTCCTGGCTTCACCTGAGTCGGATTATATTACTGGGCAGGTTATCCACGTAAACGGTGGAATGTATTTATAAAAAAGCTATTTATTGAAAGAAAAGGAGACATTTAAAATGGCAGATTTAGAAGTAAAAGTTAAAAAGATCGTTGCTGAGCAGCTCAATGTGGATGAGAAAGAAGTAAAACTCGAGTCCGCGTTCATCGATGATCTCGGCGCTGATTCCCTTGACACAGTGGAGCTGGTAATGGCTTTCGAAGAAGAGTTCGGCATCGAAATTTCGGACGAGGACGCTGACAAAATCAAGACCGTCGGCGACGCGCTCAACTCTATTAAAAGCAAATCAGACAAATAGTTTTTTAAGTATATTCCCGCTTGACGCATATCGCTGAAGCGGGAATATTTATCTTTTTGTGATTTTCGGCAGTATCGGCAGTAAACTGGAGGGGTATCAATGAAAAAGCGCATTGTCATAACAGGAGCAGGCGTAGTTTCGCCTTTGGGCGTAGGTCTGGACAAAAACTGGGAGAATCTGATCGCCGGGAAAAGCGGCATTGGGCAGCTTACCCGTTTCGATACCACCAATTTCCCCGTCACCATCGCGGGTGAGGTCAAGGATTTTAATGCCGAAGATTTCGTTGACAAGAAAGAGGCGCGGCGTTTCGATACCTTTATAATCTATGCCCTTGCCGCCGCTGAGATGGCTATGCAGCATGCGGGACTTACCCAGTATCCGTTTGACGGTGAGCGCGCGGGCGCGATCATAGGCTCCGGCATAGGCGGATTTGATTCGATCTGCTCCACCCACGAGTCATATTTACAGGGTGGCTATAAAAAGATATCCCCGTTTTTCATTCCATCGGCAATCATCAATATGGCCAGCGGGCTTGTGTCAATCCGTTACAAGCTTCTGGGGCCGAACTCCAGCGTGGTGACAGCCTGCGCCACCGGTACCCACGCCATAGGCGATGCCGCGAAGCTGATAGAACGCGGTGACGCGGACATTATGGTGGCGGGCGGCGCGGAATACCCTATATGCCCTACCGCCACGGGCGCATTTGCCAACATGAAAGCCCTTTCCCGCCGCAATGACGCGCCGGAAAAGGCGAGCCGCCCCTTCGACAAAGACAGGGACGGTTTCGTCATGGCGGAAGGCGCGGGGGTTGTGGTTCTTGAGAGTTACGAACACGCCGCCCGGCGTAACGCCAATATCCTGGCGGAAGTTGTGGGATACGGCCTCACAAGCGACGCCTACCACATTACCGCTCCGGACGAGACCGGGCAGGGCGCACGCCGCTGTATGGCAATGGCTGTGCGCGACGCAGGCGTGAACCTTACCGATATCGGCTATATCAATGCCCACGGAACCTCCACCGAATACAACGATGCTCTTGAAACAAAAGCTATCAAAGAGCTTTTCGGGGAGCACGCGAAGAAATTGCATATCAGTTCTACAAAATCAATGACCGGGCATATGCTCGGCGCGGCGGGCGCTGTGGAGGCAATATTCACTGCACTCGCGCTCCAGAAAGGGATAATTCCGCCCACGATTAACCTCGAGAACCCCGACCCTGCATGCGACCTGAACTACACGCCGAACAAGGTGGTTTCTGCGAAGATAAACTACGGGCTGAGCAACTCTTTCGGGTTTGGCGGCACCAACGCGTGTATCGTGCTTAAAAGATATGAGCCCTGATTTAGACGGACTTGAAAAGAGCCTGCAATATACGTTCAACAATAAGGGCTGCCTTCAGGAAGCCCTTATTCATACCTCTTATGCTCATGAGCATAACCTGAAATACTCCAACGAACGGCTTGAGCTTTTGGGTGACGCCGTTTTGCATCTTGCCCTGACTGAATTCATCATGCAGACATATCCGAAAGACAACGAAGGGCAGCTTTCCGTCCTGCGCAGTTACTGTGAGAGTGAGCCTTTTCTTTACGATATTGCCGTGAAGTTGAACCTTGGCGCATATATCAGCCTGGGCAAAGGGGAGGAGGGGGGAGGCGGCCGCCATAAAGAGTCGCTCCTTGCCAACACCGTGGAAGCCGTCATCGCAGCGGTGCATATGGACGGCGGATATAAAAAAGCCCATAAATTTATACTCCTGCATCTTCAGGAAGGGGTTAAACGCGCCCACGATGAGGAGCTTTACGTCGACAGCAAATCGGAGCTACAGCGGATGACCCAGCGGCTCTATAATGCGCTGCCGGAGTATAAAGTCATCGAAGAAAGCGGGCTGGAGCACGAAAAGAACTTTGTAGTGACGGTAACCGCCGGCAGTGTGACCGCCGAAGGGTGCGGCCGCAATAAAAAGAGCGCGGAGAAGGACGCCGCCCGTAAGGCAATAGCCAAGATCAACGGGTGAGGGTGTATCCGCTAAATTATTATCATGGCGCGACCATGCTGATGATATTATAACATTTCTATGCGCAAACGTTATAAAATCCTTCCTGTATTTGTACCCTTTTCCGGCTGCAAGACCCGCTGCTTATACTGCGATCAAACAGCCGTTACAGGGTTCGGCGGGGCGGAGATCATAAAATCCGCCGAAACTCAGATAAAAATCTGGCTTGCCCGAAGCATGGAATGGGATGAAGTGGCCTTCTATGGAGGCACATTTACCCGCCTGCCCGCTGAAACCCGCGTCAAACTGTACGAACTTGCCCACCCCTATCATATCCGCCTCTCCACTTGCCCGGACAGCGTGGATGCCGCTTTCGAAGCAGAGTTGAAAGAATATCCCATAAAAACCGTGGAACTGGGCGTGCAGTCCCTCTCCGAAACTGTTCTGCGACTCAACCGGCGGGAGTACGGCCTTTCGGAAGTAAAAAACGTATTCCGGCGGCTAACCCCCCTTGTTGATACTTCAGCGCAGTTTATGACGGGGATGTACGGGGAAACGAGGGATGATCTGCTGCTTACCGCTTCCTTTGTGCCGGAATTGAGGTCTGAATACGCGCGGATATACCCCACTGTGGTTTTTGCGGGCACCGGGCTTCACGAAAAGATGCAGAGCGGTGAATATGTGCCAATTTCCGCTGTTGAAAGCCTTATGCGCAGCGCGTGGATGTATATTTCGCTGGAAGCGGCCTCCTGCCGGGTGATACGCATAGGCCTGCCGCCGGAGGCGCGGGAAAGGATTGCGGGGGGTGTCTGGCACGATTCGTACGGCGAGCTTGTCAAAACCCTGGCAGCCGCTATTTATGCTGAAAAAACCGGTGCAGTTCCGGATATTCCCGGCTTTTCGGGCTATAAAAATTTTTTACGCGTGAACTTAAACTTGCCACGGGAGCACGGGGTTGATACAATGCGAAAAGTCGCAGAGAGGTTGAAAGAGCTGTACGATGCGGGTGACAAGTGGTTTGCTGAAAAACAGGTTTTTGATTTCTCCTGCGGACTCTGCCGTGAGGCCGACCTCCGATAAAGTGCGGGCGGCGGTATTTTCCTCCCTTGGCGATACTGTGGAGGGCGCGCGTTTCCTCGACCTGTTTGCCGGCACCGGGGCCGTGGGGATAGAGGCGTACAGCCGCGGCGCAGCCCACATTACCTTTGTGGAAAAACATGCGGAAACGTTGCGCCGGAATGTGGAACTGATGCCGAAAGCAGCGTACACGCTCGTCCGGTCGGAACTTTTCAGGAGCGGCCTGACCGGGGCCTACGACATAATTTACATAGACCCGCCCTATGGCTGTTATAATCCCGCGGAAGTCTTAAATTGGATAGATAAACACGGGCTGCTTGCCGCAAACGGCGTGATAGTGTACGAAGAGTCGGTACGCACCCGGGCGGAGTGGGAACAAATGCCGTTTGGGCTTATAAAAAAGCGCAAGTACGGCGACACATTGATCTTTTATTATGAAGGTGTTGTATGAAAGTAATATATCCGGGTACGTTCGACCCCTTCAGCCTGGGACATATGGACCTGGTCGCCCGCGCTGCGGGGATGTACAGCCAAATCATCATTGCCGTGTCCGAAAATATTCACAAGCAGCCGATGTTTACGCTGGAACAGAGGGTGCTTATGGTAAAACTCGCTGTGGCGGGGATTAAGAACGCAGAGGTTGTCGGGTTTGACGGACTGTTGGTGGATCTGATGCAGGAGAAAGGTGTGCGCCTTGTCCTGCGCGGAATTCGAGGAATGGTGGATTTTGAATACGAATTCCAGATAGCGCGGGTGAACCGCAGTATGCTGGACGGCTATGAGCCTATATTCCTCATGCCGGGCGAACAGTATATGGTGCTCAGTTCGGCTATTATCAGGGATGTGGCGCGGCACGGCGGGGACGTTTCAAGGTTTTTGCCGGACGCGGTGAACGTCTACATCAAGCCATTATTGGCAAACAAGGTATAATCTTATGGACAGAGTGGAAGCCGGAATCAACAGTTACCTTGAGGGAGACGCGAACGGGGCTATAAAGCTCCTCGCGTCATATCTGGATGGCGGCGGCACGCCGGTGGGCCATATCTACTACTATCTCGGGCTGGCACACAGTGATATAGGGAAGCATACCGAAGCGGGGGCATATTTCCAAAAAGCGCTGGAACTGGAACCGGAGAAAGGTATGTACCATTACCGACTGGCGCTTGTATACGCCCAGATGATGCTTTTTCAGCAGGCAATACCGCATCTTTTGAAAACATTGGAGCAAAATCCCGAGCATTTGCGCGCCCGTGTGGTCCTGGGCGGCATATACTTCAAAAACGGCGACATGCAGCATGCTGCGGAACAGTTCTTTCGGGTCACCGAGATCAGTCCCGACTATGCCGACGGTTTTTACGAACTGGGTAACAGTCTCTACTATCAGGGAAAACTGCCTGGAGCTGAAAAAGCTTTCCTGCGGGCGGTTGAACTGAACCCCGGCCACCGCGACGCACATTACAAACTGGGCCGTCTCTACGCGGATATGAAAAATTATGGACCGGCCACGGAACATATGCGCAGTGCGTTTAAGCTCGGTATGGATGAACTGCCTTTTTTATGCCATTTTGCCCTTGTCCTTCTCGCGGCGGATCAGAAGGAGCAGGCGGGAAAGCTCCTTAAAATGGCGGAGGAAACGTACCCCGGCGCTCCCGAAATAGCCAAAATACGCGAACAGATGTAGCCCGCGGCTGGTTATGTTTTTAGGGAAGAAAACCGTAATCGCTGTTCTCCTGCTCTGCGCGGCGGTGCTTATCTTTGTCCGCATACAGCCCCGGCCGGTGTTGACCGGCGGCACTCCATTTTCCCGCGCGGTCTATGCGGAAAACGGGGAGCTCCTGCGCCTGACCCTTGCTGACGACGAGGTGTTCCGGCTCTATACCCCCCTGAGCGAAATTTCCCCGGCACTTATCAAGGCCACGATATTCTATGAAGACAGGCTTTTCCGCTATCATCAGGGGATCAACCCATTCGCAGTGGCGCGCAGCTTCTGGACTACTTACGTGAAAAAACAGCGGGTCGTGGGCGGCTCCACCATCACGATGCAGCTTGCCCGCGTGCTGTATGACATTGATTCCGCGACGGTCCCCGGCAAGCTGAACCAGATGTTGCACGCCGTGTGGATAGAAGCGCGGTACTCCAAAGATGAAATCCTTGAGGCTTACCTTAATCTCGCGCCTTACGGGCACAACATAGAAGGGATTGGCGCGGCGGGGCTGATATATTACCACAGCCGGGTGAAAAACCTCTCCACCCTGCAAAGCCTCACTCTGTGCGTGATTCCCCAGAACCCAAATAAACGTGTGCCCACAAACGAAAACGGCTGGCGGGAGCTGAAAAAAGCACGCGATCCGCTCATGTACGCATGGGTGGCGGCGCACCCCGAGGACACGGACAAGCTTTCTCATTTCAGCCTGCCTGTACAAATCTACAGGATATCTGACCTGCCGTGGCTCGCGCCGCACTTTGCGGACGGTGTGCTCCAGAGCTATCCCCGCGTCAGCGAATATTTCACCACTTTGGATCTGGAGACGCAGAAAGCGGCGGAGCGGGTCATTAAAGAGTTTGTCGAGCGCAACGCCGCTTTCGGCATAAAAAACGCTGCGGCGCTTCTCGTTAACAACAGAACTATGGCGGTGGAAGCTGCCGTAGGCTCGGCGGATTTTTTTGACGGCGCGATATTGGGGCAGGTGGATGGCACACGTTCGATGCGTTCACCCGGCTCCCTCCTGAAACCGTTCATATACGCGGTGGCTATAGATCAGGGGCTTATACACCCCCACACTTTATTGAAAGACGCGCCGCGCCGGTATGGTTTATATTCACCGGAGAACTCAGACAGGGGGTTTATGGGGCCGCTTTTCGCTCAGGACGCGCTGATCCAGAGCCGGAATATCCCTGCGGTGGATCTGATGCTGGAGCTTCAGCCCCCCGATTCACTGCTTGAACTGTTGCGGAATTCAGGGGTTAAAAATCTGCGGAATGCGGAATTTTACGGCGCAGCGCTGGCGCTGGGAGGCTTCGAACTTACGATGGAAGACGCCGCCGGATTGTACGCATCCCTTGCTAACAGCGGAGAGGTGAAATCGCTCCGCAAACTGCAAAGCGACGTCAGTACTGTGATTGCCCGGGCGAATTCGCCGGAGGCGGCATATATAGTGACAGATATGCTGAGACATAACAGACCGCCGCTGGTGCGCGGCTTCCGCCCCAATCTGCCCTTCCCTGTAGCTTATAAAACCGGCACCTCTTTCCGTTTCCGGGACGGCTGGACGGCAGGCACTTTCGGCGCCTACACCCTTGTGGTATGGGTGGGCAACTTCAACGGGGAGGGGAATCCGAACTTTTCCGGTCGCGGAGCGGCAGCCCCTCTGTTTTTCCAGATAGTCCAGGCCCGCATGCCTTTCATCACCGTGCCGGAGGAAAAGGGAATCCCGCCGGAGCTGAACGTGAAATATGTAGATATCTGCTCTGTCACGGGGGAACTGCCGGTGGACTACTGTCCGGAGGCCGAGCCCACGCTTTTTATCCCCGGTGTGTCGCCCATAACGGTTTCGGATATTTATCTGCGCATCCCGGTGGACATAAAGACCGGTCTGCGCGCCTGCGGCTATGACCCCGCCACCACACGCATGGAGGTGTACGAGTTCTGGCCTGCGGATATACTGGAACTGTATGAAAAGGCGGGGATACGCCGCAAGACACCGCCCCGCTATATGCCTGACTGCACTCTGGATCAAATATCGTACCGGGGCGCGCCCCCTGTGATCACCTACCCTCAGCCGAGGGTGGTGTACGATGTCAACCACTCACCCGGTGAGGGAGGGGAAATACCTTTTATAGCATCCGGCGGAGCGGATGTGGACAGCATCTACTGGTTTGTGGACAACAAGTTCGTCGGGGAAGCCGCCAACGGCAAGCCGTTCTTCTGGAAAGCGGTGACGGGCGGGCATCATCTGCAGGCCGTGGACAATCTGGGCAGGTCGTCATCAATAGCTTTCGATGTAATGTAGCCTGTTTTTATAACCTTGTGCGGATTATAAAAATAAGTTAACATATGAATATGGGCAACGGTGAGGCACGCTCTTTAAAACGCGCGGTTTTTCTGTATGCTGCCATGATTATGGCACTGTTCGTGTCGTGTGCGTGGAATATCGCAAGCCTTCGTCAGGACGCCGGGGATTACCATCTCCACACAGCCAGAAACATATTTATGCTCCTTGATAATATGAGCAGCCCCGGTGCGGGCGACGGCAAAAAAACCTACAATTTCGGCAGAAAAGATATCCCGGTGGAAATGACGCCTCAGATGGCCTTCCTGGCACTGGGCAGCGATATGTCGCCACTGAAGTACGGGCTGGAATACGGCGCCCCCATTAAGTTCAAAGTTGTGGAAATGAACCATATCCTGGGGAGGCTGGCCCCCGACGAATTTGAAAAACAGGCGCTGGAGCGTTTCAAAGGCGGCACCGGTGAGTATTATGAAGACAACATTTCCGCCTCCACTTTTCGTTATGTGGGGGCAATGTCCGTTGCCACAGGCTGCAATACCTGCCACCCGGCGTCTTCTGTTATGGGAGATGCGCCGCTCCTGAAAGGGATGCGGAGTTTTGACGGCGGTGTGAGCATAACCCTTGACACTATTGTGGAAACGGCCTCTTTCAAACAGCAGGTTATTTATCTGATAATCGTACATCTGATGATTACCGGGTTTGTCCTCTTTGGAATGTACCGCTACGGCAAGGTTGTGCGGGAAAACGAGAGGGAGCTGAAAGAGGCGAATGGAAAGCTCAGCAAGACAAACGCGCAACTGGTCGGCTTGATGAAAGTTAAAGTGAACGAAAATATTCAGCAGGCGGATCTGTTGCGCAGGCAGGCACGCTTTGCCGCAATGGGGGAAATGATAGGTATCATCGCCCATCAGTGGCGGCAGCCGCTGAATGCACTGGGGCTGTTTGTGCAGGATCTCGAAGACAGTTTCCGCTACGGGGAGTTGAATGCGAAATATATTGCTGAGATGGTGGAGAAAAGCATGGCGCAGATCGGCTATATGTCCAAGACTATAGACGATTTCCGTAACTTTTTTCAGCCGAACAGAGCGGAAGGGGCTTTTGATCTGACTGCGGCCGTTGGGGAGATTGTGGCCCTTGTGGAGCCGGCGCTACGCTCGCGCATGATAAATGTTGTGCTCGACCTGAAAAATGTTCAGGTGTACGGGTATATAAACGAATTCAAGCAGGCGCTCCTGAATATAATCAACAATTCCAGTGATGCCCTTGCTGCGACGGTACCTGTGCCCATTGTGGGTAAATCAGCAAGGCAGATAGCCATCTACAACAGGATTTCAGACGACCTTGTCGAATTCTATGTGGAGGACAGCGGCGGCGGCATACCGCCGGATGTGATGGACAGGGTTTTCGACCCCTATTTCACCACAAAAGAAGAGGGAAAAGGCACGGGAATAGGCTTGTATATGACAAAACTGATAATAGAAAAGCACATGAAAGGCACCATCAATATTACCAATACGGAGGTGGGCGTTAAAGTTATGATAATACTTAAGGTGCATACGGAAGGCTCGGCTGCGATTCTGCCGGAGGAATATGAATAATAAACTGAGAACCCCGTACGGGGAGGCGGCTGTCATTTTTGAAGACGGCCATATCATCGCCCTTTCAAAACCGCACGGGCTGCACGTTATAGATGACAGGAACCGCGAAGAACGGGCTACCCTGAAATCACTGCTGTCGGAACGGTACGGCAGAATATTTGTTGCCCACAGGCTGGATGCGGGTACCGGCGGTGTCGTTGTATTCGCTAAAACCCCGAAAGCACACGCCAGCCTGTGCGGTCAATTTGAGCGCGGGGAAGCGGAGAAGGAATACCTGGCATTTGTAACGGGGAACTTCTGCGGCGCGGTGTCCGTCTTTTTACCAATCAGCCCGAAGCCGAACCACGGCAAATACAAGATCAATTTCACAAGCGGAAAATCCGCCGTCACTACATTTTACGATCTTGAAAATTACCGTAACGCCTCGCTGGTGAAGGCAGTGCCGCTTACCGGGCGCACACACCAGATACGGGTTCATCTGAAGGCGCTGAAAACCCCGTTGTACCATGACTGGCTGTATAACGCCCCTTCGGGCGACAGGCGGCTGACGCTGTTCGCCAAACGGTTATCCATAGTTCACCCCGCTTCGGGTGAGAGGATAATGCTGGAGGCAGAGCTGTCCGGATTTATGAAAGAGATGATAGGTCAAGCCGGTTTTCCGTCATTCCGGGCCTGACCCGGAATCCAGACGCCCTCTTCGCATTCCGGGTGCCTGAAAGCGCAGTTCCTTCGTCATTGCGGGGAACGAAGGAGAGCTAATCCCCGCGTTTCCCCACTATCCTCCTTTTCCGTTCGAGTTCTTTCTTTGCACACTCTTCATATTCCGGCGGCAGTTCATGCTGTGAAATAAACTGTTCAAGGATATCGAGGCGGACGGATTCTATATGCCGTATGGCGGCGCTGAGGCTGTTCGCCTCTGTGGCGCGTTTAACTGTCAGCTTTTCGGGAATGTATCCGATCTCCGCTATCAGAGCCAGCCTCATGGAAAACTCGTAATCTTCGCATACTCTGAGCAGCGGATTAAACCCGCCCATGCGACTGAACAGTCCTTTTTCGACGACAAGCGCCGAGGGGCTGATCCTGCATTTGTCAAGTATTGTACAGAAAATGTTCCCGCCGTATTTTGTGTGCTGTTTGCCCTGGTTGACCCACCGGTCTTTCCGGAACCAGTGCTCGTCGGTGTGGGAGGCGGGCAGTCCTGATTTTTCCATCTCTCCGATCTGGATGCGGCATTTATCGGGGGTCCACAGATCGTCGGAATCGAGAAAGGCGGTATACTTGCCGGACGATGCGGCCGCCCCGGCGTTTCGTGCGGCAGAGACTCCGGCGTTTTTCTTCAGCCTGATGAGGGTGACTCTCGGGTTATATTGACTCAGTGTGCGTTCCAACGGTTCGTCCGAGCCGTCATCGACGACGATTATCTCCCGGGCGGGCAGTGTCTGGCGGAATACCGACTCTATCGCATCCCGCACGGCGGCGCCCCTGTTATAAACGGGGATAACCGCAGAATACATACTCTTAGATACTTCTCATTCGCTCCATCAGCGTGGAGAAGATGAGTATGGTATTCGTTTTGGTGACGCCGGGAATATTACGCAGCTTTTTTATGATAGTCGCCAGGGTGTTCGTGTTTTCTGTGATTACGCGCAGAATCAGGGTAAAATCCCCAGTGACGTGATAGCAGCTCACTATGCCGGTGTCGATCTCGCTGATAGTGCCTTCGATGGCGCTGATGTGTTCCGGATTGTCTATTACCATTCCGATAAAAGCGGTGAGATCATAGCCCAGTCTGCGGTAGTCGACTTGGGCGGAGTATCCTTTTATAACTCCGTCGTTTTCCATTTTTTTGATACGATCTATGATGGAAGGTGGCTTCATATCTACAGCTTTGGCTATGTCGGTGTACGATATCCGCCCCGACTGCAAAAGCATGTTGAGTATCTTTTTGTCTATAGCGTCTAATGTCATGTAACTGCACTCCTTAATTTTTAATGACAGACACACATACTAATAACATAATATTAATTAAATTAGCAAGTGTGATTGTGTTATATTAAGAGGATTATATTAAGGACTGAATAATTGCCGGGCGGCATATGTCTGAATCGGAAAGTGCCGGAACATTTATGTTCCGGCACTTTTAGTCCTCTAAATACGTTTATTTCAAGTTTTTATAATAGACGCTGGGGTTTGTTCCCGCCTCGGGGAACATCTGCTTTGCCCCACTCTTTTTTATGGCCTTGGCCAGGTCTGAGTCGGGGCTGCCCACCTCTCCGAAGGTAATGGCTCTGGACGGGCAGACCACCGCGCATATGGGCAGGTTGCCCACATCCACACGATGCCTGCACATATCGCATTTGTCCGCCTTTTTGTACTGGTTCATCATGAAAGGCACGCCGTAAGGGCATTCGGTCACGCACTTTTCGCAGCCTATGCACTTGTTCTGGTCTATGTATACTATGCCGTCGTCTCGTTTCAATATGGCGTCCACAGGGCACACCTTGGCGCAGGCCGGCTCATTGCAGTGCATACAGGGGGTGGGCGTCCACGACAGTTCCGGTGCTTTTTCACCGGTTGGGCGGTCATAGTAAATTTTTCCTTCCTGGTTGAGCACTCTCATGCGGAATACGCCGTCCGGCACCCTGTTTTCCATCTTGCATGCCGCCATACAGGTTCTGCAACCCACGCAGCGGCGGGCGTCTATCATGAATCCGAATTGCTTTTTCATTTGGTACCCCCTGCCGGTTTGACTTCTACAAGGTTGTCATAGGGCGCGTAGTTGGTATCGAGAAGCGCGTTCTGGGCGGGGTTCTGCTCTATATGCAGAAGGTCCGCGTAATGTGTGTTGCCCGGGAACTGCCCGGCCCACCAGCCTTCGTTTATGTTGAGCACGCCCTTCTTTATCCCTGTGGATGTGAGAATTTTAACCTTGTATGTTCCCCGGTCGTTGAAGACTTCCGCGGTATCACCGTCCTTCAGTCCACGTGTTTTCGCGTCCTCCGCGTTCATCATGAGCGTGGGCTCCGGCTCCACCTCGTTTATCCAACGCAGCTTCCTGTGAGTGGAATGGGCGGAGTATCTGGAGTGGGTATTCATCATAACGAGGGGATATTTTTTCGCTTTGGAATTGTATTTCCCCTCATATGGCTCCATAAACAGCGGTACTTCCTGGCTAAACGGCAGCATGCTCTCCGAATAGAGTTCGAATTTTCCTGTCTGGGTGGCAAACTGCTGGTCGCTGAACGGCACATAGCCCACCGGGTAGGCGATACGCACCACGCCGTCCGCCTTCAGCTTGGCGGTGTCCATATTCTCGAAGGCCACGTTTCTGAAAGGACCTTTGGTGGTTTTATAGGTTTTCAGGATGAAGTCGCAGTGTTCTTCCGGCGTCATATCCCAGTTTCCGGGAAGCTTCATCCGCTTTGCCAGCTCTGAGAAGATCTCAACGTCGTCTTTCGCTTCGAACATTGGATTGATGGCCGGTTTGCGGTATTGTAAATAGAGGTTCATCCACGAGCCTACGATATCCGCCTTCTGCTCGTAATAGCTTGTCACCGGCAGTATATAGTCGGCGTACACGGCGCCATCCGTCATCATGTTCTCGTTTATGACAAACAGGTCGAGTTTGGGGTAGACCTCTTCGATCCAGCGTTTACGGAGCGGTGCCTGTGTGCCTATGCCGTAGCAGGTCACCCAGAGCGATTTTATTGTGTGCGGCTTGCCGGTTTTCATGATGTCGAATATTTTTGTCATGCTCACGGGCGTAAAACCTTTAGACATATCCGGCTTGTCCGGGTCGGCGAATTTGACAGGGGTCTGCCACTCGGGCGGGTTGGCGAAAATAGCCTTGAACAGTGTCCCCCCCGTCCACGATACGCCGCCGGAACGTTTGCCAATGTTGCCGCATATGGCGCCCAGAATCAACACGGCGCGGAACGAAAGGTGTCCGTTATAATACCGCTGTGTACCCTGGGATACATAAATGGCGGCCGGTCTGGCTTTTGCGTATTCACTCGCCATCGTCTTGATGGTTTCCGCCGGTACTTCGCAGATGGCGGAGGCTTTTTCCGGCGTATATTTGGAGTTCATCTGCTCAGTGAATATCTGAAAGATGCTTTTGCATTTCACGGACTTGCCGTCCTGTGTGACGGATATCTCGCCGGGCAGGAGATCCGCGTCGGCGGGCACTGTGCTCCCCTGTTTGAACGGTACCGCTTTTCCTTTGACAGCTACAAAGAAATTCCCGTCTTTATCCGTGGCATGCTTTTTGTTGTCCGTCCGCACGAGCATGCACGCGGAGGTGTTGGCGCGGATATACTCTTTGTCGTGCAGGTTTTGGGCTATGATATGCTGAATCATGCCATAGGCGAGCGCCGCGTCGGTGGCGGGGCGGAGCTGCACATACCTGTCGGCCTTGGCAGCCATAGGCGAAAATTTGGGGTCGATGACCACCATCTTCATTCCGTTTTCCTGTGCATCCAGATAGAAGTGCATATCCACCGTGGATGTTTCCGCGAAATTGCACCCCCACATGAGCGCCATTTTGGAATCCATAAGCTGGTCGAGCGTGTGCCCCTCCTGCGAGTGGTGCGGCGGCATGCCTGTGGTCAGCATGAAACCCATGTTGGACGCCAGATCCCCCATTATACCCAACGTCTCAAGGTTCGTGCCGCCGAAACAGTCGGCAAACCGTGCCCCGCTGTAGGTGGCAAGGATGCCGTAGTTTCCGGTCATGGTTGTCCATGCGCAAGCTTTCGAGCCGTATTTGGACTTGATGGCGTCAAGCTTCGACGCGATCTCTCTATACGCCTGCTCCCATGAGATGCGTTCGAATTTGCCTTCGCCGCGCTTTGAGCCTTCCGCCCGTTTCATGGGATATTTCACGCGTTCGGGGTGGTAAACCCGCTGCATGGCGTAGGATATCCCTTTGATACAGATACGTTTGTACGCCGGATCGGGAAAATCGCCAGGCTCCACGCGCACGATCTTGTCGTTTTTGACATAGGTGTTTATGGCGCATGTTCCCGTGCAGTTAGGCGAACAGACAGCGCGCACGCCCTTGTCCGGCCTAGCCGCAAACGCACCGTACGGTTTCTCGGGGCTTTCCGCCGCGTAGGCAGCAGTGACCAGCCCGCCATAGTCGATAGCGGACGTAAGACCCGCTGCAGAAGCAAGCCCCAGAAATGTTCTCCTCGATAACATTCCATTTTTCAGAAAATTATTCATTTTCTCCTCCTCACGCATAGTCGCATGCATGTAAAAACATTTATAAAGTGACGAGAGATTTAATAAAAAGCCAGTTTGGAATTAAAAAATGTACCAGTTGAATTGCGGCAGATTAAGAGGATAGCCTTGCCGCTTCAGATATGCGTTTAACCCAGTCTTCGAGGTCTTCGTATTTCACGCTCAGGACATTCAGTCGGACGTGGTGCCGTTCCGCCCTGTCAAATATTACTCCGGGGAAGCAGAGATAATCTTTTGAATATTCATACAGTTTATTAATATTGATGTTATCATTGAACCTGAGCCAGATAAAATACGCAGGGTTGTCTTTCCTCCATGATGCGATGTCGGAGAGGTATTTTTCCAGCAGTGATTCAAGCCGGCGGTAATGCGCGAGCATTATTGGGCGTATTTCATCGAAATATCTGTAGTACGCACCGCTAGTGAGCATGTCCTCCGCGATCATCTCCACAAGGGTGTTTGACATCAGCTCCACATGCGTTTTTACCTCCGCGAGGCGCTCTATGACGAAAGCCGGAGCTACGATCCACGATATTTTGAACCCCATGAAGTTGCTCAGAAGGGAGCCTATGTAAACCACATGCCCGCTCGAGTCAAAAGCCTTGAGCGGCCGCGGGAACGGCTTGTCAAAATAGAAATCCCTGAACATATCGTTCTCTATAATAGGCACCGACAGGTCGGCGCATGCGGCGAGCACGGCATTCCTGCGTTCCCTGCTTGTATGCGTTCCTGTGGGGTTGTGGTTTACAGGCTGCATGTAAAGGACGGAATTTTGGGAGCGGCGCAGCTTTACAATAAGCCTGTCTATATCTATTCCTTCGCTGTCCATGGGTATTTCCGCCATGTTTACGCCCGTGGATTGCACAATCATGATGGTATTTATAAATGAGGGGGTTTCGCAGAAGAAATTTACGCCGTTTCCCAGAAAACCCCAACTCATCATCGCCAGCGACTCACCCAGGCCGGAGGTGACAAGTATCTCATCCGGAGTGGTTTCCACGCCGCAGCGCTTCATATGTTCCGCCAGTGCCCGCCGGAGCGACGCGAGGCCGCTCCTGTTGAACAGCCCCAAGTCGTCGGTTTCTTTTATGCGCTTCATTACGTTTTCCATGGCATTCGCAATCAGGATGTCCGGCTTGAAAGTGGCCGCTATCCTGTCGCCGCTCAGTTTCTGTTCATCTGTTTCGTCCATCCTGCTGAAGGCGTTGCGCACCTCATCGGAACTGGGCATGAGCCTGCCCGACCTGATATATGCGTGCCAGAAAGAGCTCCGGGAAGAGTTTAGGAGAAGCCATACGTTATTTGTGACTCTTGTTCCGGACTGGGGCTTTGACACCACCAGCCCTTCCGCCTCGAGTATTTCAAAGGCTTCCGTGATGGGCCTGCGGCTGATGTCAATATGTGCGGCGAGTTTTCGCTGGGAGATAACGGAACCGGCGGGGAGTGTGCCGTCGAAGATCGCCTGCTTGAGCTGATCGGCGATCTGAATGTACATGGGGACGGACGAGTTTTTGTCGACGGAAATATCGCGAAATTCCATGCCGTGCCCCCCGTTTGTCCATCATACTATCTTAAATTCGCAACCGCAACGGCTTTTTGCATGGCACCTTGCGCTTTCTGCCGGTAAAACATAAAATAATTATTAAAGATATCGGCTCAGGCCAGCCAATCGTAAACGTCGTTAAACAGTTTCCGGTAGGTGATAATCTGCTTGCCGTTTCTGGATATCAGCCCCGCCTTCTGCCAGCCGGTGAGGATTCTATTTACCGTGACCCGGGTAACGTTGATAATCTTCCCCATCTCCTCATTTGTCAGCACGAGGGGGATGAGGTTGAAATCGCTGATCTCCTGGCGGAAAGTGGCCAACAGCGACATCAGGAAGACTTTCAGCCGCATGGGGGGCTCATGGGTGAAATTTGCTATCGTAGCCTCCAGGCTGCACTCTTGTTTGGCTATGGCATGCCTGCACACCGTAAAGGCGAACTCCGCATCGCTTCTCATGGTATCGGTAAGTATATGCGGCGGTATGGTAAGCACTTCCGAATCGCGCATCACCGCGGTTGTGACGTTAACCCGTTCCCCGGATATGCTTGAAAGGTCACACATGCTCCGCCCCGGCAACAGTAATGCGAACGACCGCGGCTGGGTGGAAAAGTTCATGAAGTATTCACACAGGCCGCTTACCAAGTAGAACAGTTTTTGGGATTCGCCCCCGCTTTTGATGATGTCACCCTTTTTGTACCGGACGGATTTGCCGTGTTTTTTATACAGGGCTTGCAGAGACGGGGGGTCTTCTGGGTAGAGCCAGGGATATTGATGGAAAACTTGCCTCATCAGCTTCACCATTAACATGTGCTTTCAGATATTTTGTTAGTATTTAATTAATATTTGCCTGCACAATTATATATCTATCAGCCTATAAATAAAAGTGGAAATAATCCGTCCGATCGGGTATAATATAGTTTTATGAGTACCGACACACGCATACAAAACAGCGAAGCTTTGGATCTGCTTTCCGCCGCCCCTATACTGGAAGTGGCGGAATGTGCGGACGCAGTCCGCAGGCGGCTGCATCCGGACAATATTGTCACTTTTGTGATCGACAGGAATATCAACTATACCAATATCTGTACGTGTAAGTGCAAATTCTGCGCTTACTACCGCGACAAAAGCGCCCCTGACGCTTTCCTGATGGATTACGGTTTACTCGGGGAGAAGATTCGCGAAACAATCCACGCGGGCGGTTCGCAGATACTTATACAGGGCGGGCTGCATCCTGACCTTGATATCAGATGGTATGAAGACATGCTCCGCTATATAAAGCGTAATTTCAAAATATGGGTGCATGGCTTCTCCCCGCCGGAGATAACCCATATTGCGCGGCAGAGCGGCCTGACGCTGAACAGGACGATCGGGCGGCTGATGGATGCGGGGCTGGACTCTATGCCGGGGGGCGGCGCGGAGGTGCTGTCCAACGAAGTGCGTAAAGAGATTAGCCCACGCAAGATCAACGCCGACGAGTGGATTGCCGTAATGGCCGAGGCGCACGCTCTGGGGATGAAAACCACCGCCACTATGATGTTCCGCAGGGATGAAAAGCCGGAATATCTTTTAGAGCACATGCTGCGGGTGCGGGATTTGCAGGATAAAACAGGCGGCTTCACAGCTTTTATCCCCTGGCCGTTTCAGCCGGGGAATACGGAGCTGGGCGGCACGGCGGCCACCGCTGTGGAGTATTTACGGGTTCTGGCGGCAAGCCGCGTTATCCTTGACAATATCCCCAATATTCAGGTCTCCTGGGTTACACAGGGGGAAAAGGTCGGCCAGATAGGACTCTTTTTCGGCGCGAACGATTTCGGCAGTGTCATGATGGAAGAAAATGTGGTGAAAGCCGCGGGAGCTTCCTTTCGCATGCAGACAGCCGATATCGAGCGGCAAATCCGCGCCGCGGGCTTTGTGCCTAAAATCAGGAATATGGCCTACGAGATAATACAATAACGAGGTTGCCTGCGCATGATCACTATTAAGGCTTTGCCTGCGGACGCGGAAAGAATGCTGACAATCTTTTCGAAAGTGTATAATCTTGGCGCTGACGATTTCACCACCAAAACGCTGGCGGACGGTGCCGTTGAGGCCACTGTCAAAGATGAGGGCCGCAAATACGATTCAAAAGTGCTGATAGCCCTTGAACAAAACGGAGTGGAGGCCTATCTTTCCATCTACCCGGCCATAGGGAGCGGCTCCAAAATGAGCCTCGACGAGATCAAAGATGCGATCGCGGAAGAGGGCATCAAGGTCAACATAAATCAGGAAGCTTTGGAAAAAGCCGCCAAAATGCACGAAGATAATTTCATTGTGGAACATTTGCTGTTCGCAACCGGGGTGGCCCCCCAAAAAGGGCGCGACGCGGTGATAATCCTCCAGTTTTCCACCGTCGACAGGAAACCTAAGATCACCGCCGACGGCAAGGTGGATTATAAAAATATAGACAACATAATCCATGCAAAAAAAGGCGACATACTCATAACCAAAAGACCCGCTACTCCCGGCGTAAGGGGGGTGACGGTCAAAAATTTCGAAGTAACCCCCGCTCCCGGCAACGACGTGGAGATATTTCAGGGGGAAGGGGTTATGCTTAATCCCGCGGGGACGAACTATATCGCTCTGCACGACGGTTATGTGGAGTTCACAAACAGTGTGCTGGCGGTGCATGAGGTTTACTACGTGAACAAAGACGTGGATTTTTCCACGGGGAATATCAAATTCAGCGGGACTGTCCATATAAAAGGGGACGTACTTTCCGGTTTTAAAGTTACGGCAAAAAACGACGTGATAGTGGAGGGGATATGCGGCGACTGCGAAATAGTCGCGGGTAAGAATATTTATGTTAAAACGGGGATAAAAGGGAACACCGGCAATGTTTTCAGGGCAGGCGAGAACGCCGTCATCGGTTACTGCGAGAAGGCCAGGATCTACGCCAAGCAGAATATAATAATCAAGAAATACTCCTATAACTGCGACCTTTACGCCGGGGAGAGGATCGAATCCACCGCCGGCGAAGGGATCATTGCCGGAGGGATGGTGAAAGCCTTTTCGGAAATTATGGTCAAACAGCTTGGTACTCAGGGAAACTCAAAGTTCACCGTTTATATGGGCACAAGGTATTATATAGATCAGGCGCTGGAGAAGATCCGCCGGGACAAGGCCCGAATGACGGAAGCGCTGGGGCATATGCAGGATATTCTCGGCAGGTTCAACCTTTTCAAGCCCGAAGTGATAAACAATATCAAAATTAAAAAGCTTATGGATTTAAAGCGCAGTTTCGAATCTATCATCGCCGAAATGAGCGAGAAAGAGGAGGAGCTTGTGGAGCAGTCCAGAGCTAAAAAACCGAAAATCAAGGTCAAGGGGATTGTTTTCAGCGGTGTTACGGTTATGTTTTTCAACTGTGCTTCCACCGTGCGGGAAAAGATCGATAACGCGGTCTTCTACCTTGACGAAAAATATGCCGAAGTAGCATGGGTAAGCTTAAAGGATGCAAAAAACTTTGAACTCGATTAATAATATAATCATACGCGGTGCGCGCCAGCACAATCTTAAAAATATAGATGTAGACATTCCGAAAAACAAACTGGTAGTCATCACCGGGGTTAGCGGCTCCGGCAAATCCACCCTGGCCTTTGACACGGTGTACGCCGAGGGGCAGCGCCGTTACGTGGAAAGCCTTTCCGCCTACGCCCGCCAGTTCCTGGAGTTGATGGAAAAGCCCGACGTGGACGTGATTGAGTACCTGTCCCCCGCCATCAGTATAGAGCAGAAGTCTATCAGCCGCAACCCGCGCTCCACAGTGGGTACGATTACAGAGATATATGACTACATGCGCCTGCTGTACGCGCGCGTTGGAGATGTTTACTGCCCAGTCTGCGGCAAGCAGATTGAGGCGTTCACCGTGCAGAAGATCGTGGACGCCGTGTTGGGCATGGAAGAAGGTACGCGCATTGAGATCCTTTCTCCCATTATCCGCGGGAAAAAAGGGGAGTACCGCAAACTGCTGAAAGAGCTTCTGAAGGAGGGGTTTGTACGGGCGTATATCAACGGCGGGATGGTGCGCCTTGAGGACGAGATAGTCCTTGATAAAAACCTCAAACACTCGATCTCCATTGTGATCGACCGGGTGAAAATCTCCCCCGACAGCGCCCGCAGGATTACCGACTCCATAGAGATAGCGCTCCGGCGCTCCGACGGCCTTGTGGAGATCAAGACTGATGATAAACTCACTCTTTACAGCGAACGGTTTGCCTGCACCTCGTGCAATGTAAGTTTCGCCGAGGTGGAGCCGAGAATATTTTCGTTTAACAACCCGTTTGGCGCATGCCCCAAGTGTGAGGGCCTGGGGGAACTGATGGTGTTCGACGAGTCCGCCATAGTCCCAGACCCGGACAAAAGCATACGGGACGGCGCTATCCGTCCATGGAGCCAGCTTGACAACTTCCATTTCTATAATACCATCAACACTGCCGCGGCAAAATACAGAATAGACATGAACGCGCCCTGGAAAACCCTCACCCCGCAGCAGCAGGAAGTGATGATGAACGGCACTGATGAGCCGCTCGATCTTTACACTATGAACGGCGACAAAAAAGTGGCGTATAAAAAGCAGTTTACGGGGGTCATGGGCTACCTGAAGATGAAATTGTCCTCCGGCTCCCCTTCCGATGTAGATGAGGCGCGGGGATATATGCAGAGCAGGGTCTGCCCGGAATGCGGCGGTGCTCGCCTGCGCAGAGACAGCCTCCATGTCAAAGTGGGAGGGAAAAATATATATGAAGCGTCGCTCCTGAACATCAAAAGTGCCCACGACTTCTTTTCATCCGTCAGGCTCAAGGGGTTCAAACGGGAAGTGGCGGACAAGATAATCAAAGAGATCCTCAGGAGGCTTGAGTTCATGCTCTCCGTGGGAATAGACTATATTACCATAGAGCGGAAGTCCGCCACCCTGTCCGGCGGGGAGGCGCAGCGGATACGTCTTGCCACCCAGATAGGCTCCGGGTTGACCGGCGTGCTCTATGTTCTGGATGAACCGTCCATCGGCCTGCACCAGCGGGACAACAATATGCTCATTGAGACGCTTAAAAACCTGCGTGATATGGGTAACACCGTCATCGTGGTGGAGCACGACAGCGATACTATTATGACCGCCGACCACGTCATAGATATGGGGCCGGCAGCGGGCACCCACGGCGGAGAGGTGGTGTTCAGCGGCACCCCGCAGGAACTCCTTAAAGAAAAAAACTCCCTCACCGGGGCTTATATATCGGGCAAGCTGGAGATTCCCATGCCCGCCGAGCGGAGAAAGCCCAACAGCCGGGCGCTTAAAATTTCCGGTGCCACCGAACACAATCTGAATGATATTAATGTGTCGATCCCTCTGGGGCTGATGGTGTGCGTCACCGGGGTGAGCGGGTCGGGCAAATCCACGCTGATTCTTGATATTCTCTATCCCGCTCTGATGAAGAAGCTGTACAATTCCAATATACAGGTTGGGTCCCACAGGGATATACAGGGTTTCGACTATATCGACAAAGTTATAGATATAGATCAGACGCCTATCGGACGCACCCCAAGGTCAAATCCGGCCACCTACACCGGGCTTTTCACAGAGATACGGGATCTGTTCGCCTCCACACCGGAATCGAAAATGCGCGGCTACACAGGCGGCCGGTTCAGTTTCAATATCAAAGGCGGCAGGTGTGAGACCTGTCAGGGGGACGGATTTATAAAGATTGAGATGCACTTCCTGCCCGACATGTATGTGAAGTGTGACTCGTGCGGCGGAAAGCGCTACAACAGAGATACTCTCGACATCCGTTACAAGGGCAGAACTATAGCCGATGTTTTGGAGTTGACAGTAGACGACGCCGTAGAGTACTTTGAAAATATACCCAAGCTTAAAAGCAAGCTGGAAGTGCTGGCGGATGTCGGGCTGGGGTATATAAAACTGGGGCAGCCGGCAACGACCCTTTCCGGCGGCGAGGCGCAGCGGATAAAGCTGGCGAAAGAGCTGATGAAGCGCCCCACCGGTAAAACGCTTTATCTGTTTGATGAACCGACCACCGGCCTGCACTTTGACGACGTGAAAAAGCTTATGACTATATTCGGCAGGCTTGTGTCTACGGGAAACACCGTTGTTATAAGAGAGCACAATCTTGACGTCATCAAATGTGCCGATTATATCATAGATCTGGGGCCAGAAGGGGGGGAACGCGGCGGCGAGCTGGTATTCGCAGGCACCCCGGAAGAGTGTGCAAAATGCCCGGACTCATACACGGGACGATTCCTGAAAGATGCGCTTAAACCTTTGAAAAAGGCGGAAACCGGCGGCAAAAAGATTGCCGCCGGAGGTAAGGGGAGAAAATGAGGCGTACGTTTGGTGTAATTCTGCTTTTCTTTTCGCTGTTTATTCAGTGCTGCACCATATGGCCGCAGAATTTCGCCTACGCCGCCGACAGTTACGAATCTCTGAAAACCGTATACGACTCCATTGAGAAAAAGAAAGCGCCCCGTCAGGAATACACTTCCCTGGGCGACCGTTTTTACAGGGTTTACGCAGCCAAACCGGGCGCGAAGAACGCTGACACGGCGCTCCTCTACGCCGGTAAAAGCTATAAGAAGAGTTACGAGCTGTATAATAATGGTGCCGATTTGGAGTTCGCCACCAAATATCTGCGCATACTTTACACCAATTATGACACCGACGCCGCGGCGGAAGGACATCTGGAGTATGCCGAGCTGTTCATCATAAAGAGGGACTTGGCCACGGCGCAGTTTGTGCTGAAAAGGCTTAAAGTGCGCTTCCCCGGCACGCCTCAGGAGACCGCCGCTGATAGTATGCTGGCGGATCTCAGCCGGATGGCAAAAAGGTCCGCAGAGCCGATGGACACCACCTTTACCATTCCTCCCGTTGTTATAAACAACCCCACCCCTGTGCAGGAGTTCCATCCCGATCTGCCGCCCGTCCCCGATACATCCGAAGCGCCCGCCGAAGATTTCGCCGATATCGTCACCGACCCCGAATCGAACGGCAGGACCAACGTCAGAGGAATACGTTATTTTTCTGCGGACGACTATACGCGGATAGTGATAGACGTTTCCCAAAACACTAAAATAGAAGACCACTGGTTGAAAGAGAATCCGCAGCAGAAGCTGCCGCCTAGGCTTTTCATAGATATCGAAAACTCCGCCGTGGAGAACAGCGTGCCCAAAGAGATCCCCATAAAAGACGGGCTTCTGACCCGGGTACGCTGGGCCTATAACAAGCCGGGGGTTACGCGGGTAGTCCTCGATTTCGACACTGTCAAGGAGTACAGCGTTTTCCAGCTTGGCAGCCCCTCACGCATTGTTATTGACGTAAGCGGGGAGGGGAAGAAACTCGCCGCGGCCTCCGTACAGCAGCAGCCATCCGCAAAACCCGGGGATATCTCCATCACTGATGTTTTAGGGTTGAAAATCCGTACAATCGTTATCGACCCCGGGCACGGCGGCAAGGATCCCGGCTGTACATACAACGGTCTGAAAGAGAAAGATATTGTACTCGATATATCAAAAAACCTGCGGGATCTGCTGAAACGTACTCACCCCAACATAAATGTGTATCTGACACGGGAGACGGACGTGTTCATTCCGCTGGAGGAACGTACCGCCATAGCAAATAAATATAAAGCCGATCTGTTTGTTTCCGTACATATTAATGCCGCGCGGAACGCAGCCGCGCAGGGGGTTGAAACCTACGTTCTGAACGTGACCAGCGACAAATCCGCCCTTGAAGTGGCTGCCTTTGAAAACCAGGCCACCACAAAATCCATGTCCGATTTGCAGGGGATTCTTAAGGATATTATGACAAACTCCAAGCTGGAAGAATCGCTGAGGCTGGCAAGTTCCGCGCAGAACAATATGGTCGGCACGCTGAAGCTTTCCAAGAAAGAGAACCTGGGGGTCAAACAGGCGCCGTTTTATGTGCTTGTGGGCGCAAAAATGCCGGCTATCCTGGTGGAAGCAGGTTTTCTCTCCAACAGCGCCGACGCGAAAAAGCTGGCCACTAAAAGCCACAGAAATGATGTGGCGGAGGGTATACATAAGGGGCTGTCGGAGTACATCAGCAAATACAATAAATAGAGCACGGCGTGTGATGCGGGCGCACCGCTGTGCTATTTTTTCGGGTTCAATCCTCACATACCAGTAAGTATGCTGCGGTTGCCACCTCAAAAATATCTTCGCATTGCATCCCGCCTGACACGCCGTTTACCAACTCGTAATTGACTGCATTATGCCTTACTGATATAATAAAAAGTTGATTAAATAATTCACATATCCGCTCTCAGAGGAAGCAATGTATCTTGAAAAAAACCTGGTAAGCCTTGGGAAACGTTATCCGCATTATGTCGAGATGATCCGCAATACACAGTTGACCGGCCGGTATGCAACACAGCCTTCGGCGCGCAGAGACGGCCTTCCCAACATGATAGACCGCAAGCTGGGCTTTGCATTTTATAACAATGTAGATCCTATGGCCCATGCGGAACAGCTTGTACGCGGGCAAAATATACGGCTTCAGAATGTGGCCGTCTTTATGGGCTTCGGCCTGGGGTATCATATCCCCGCCTACGTCAAGATATTCAACAACAGCAATATTGAGTTGATGATAGTGTTCGAGAAAGACCCTGAAATCATAAAAACGGCACTTACTGTTGTCGATTTCGGGAACATACTTGAAGACCACCGGCTGCTGCTCTGTTTCGGACAGCAGACGGTGGCGTACTACCCGGCACTGTTCGGTAAGCTCCAGATGGGAAACTCCAAGCTGTTCATGCAGGCGATGAATTTTATAGACAGCGGTCAGGCAATCAAGGTTGACAAAGATTACTATATGGCCTGCGTAAGAACGCTCAAAGACGCTGTGACGGGGATACTGAATCTGTACGGCAACGACCCGTCGGACTCCCTGATAGGGATACAGAACACTTTTTACAATATTGAAACAATCATCGAAAATCCCGGAATCAAAGATTTGAAAGGCGCTTTCAAAGGGAAGCCGGGGGTTGTGGTGGCCACGGGGCCGTCGCTCAACAAAAATATCCAGCTTCTGAACGAAATAGAGGACAAGGCGGTGATAGCAGCCGCCGATGCATCCCTGAGGGTTATGCAAAAGAAAGGGGTCATTAAACCCCACTTTGTGACCTCCCTTGAGAGGGTGATTGAAACTTCCAGGCTTTTCGAAGGGCAGACGGAAGAGAGCCTGAAAGATATCTTTTTCGCAGGCTGCCCCGTTATCCGGCCGGAAACCTATACCAACTACCCCGGGGAAAAGGTCATAGTCTACAGGGATTTCGCCACCTTCAAATGGCTGAGCATAGATAGGGGGATCCTTGAGATCGGCCCTTCCGCGGCCAATATGGCTTTTAAAATCCTGGAGTATATGGGCTGCAACCCGATTATCCTTATCGGACAGGATTTGGCGTTTGAGGGGGAAGTAACCCACGCCGACGGCGCCACCTACGGGGAAACGCAGGACGGGACATGGACCAAGCAGACACTGATGACGGAAGGAAACTATGTGCCGGAAATACGTACTACCCAGGTATGGTATGCATTCAAAAAGTTTTTTGAAAACGATACAGCCCAGTATCAGGGCAGGCTGATCAATGCCACGGAGGGCGGGGCGAAGATTCACGGCGCGGAGCTTATGACGTTCAGGGAAGCTATAGATCAGTTTATCAAAAAGCCGCTGAACGTACTCCCCACCATACGGAAAAAACTGAATAAACCATTCCCCGCCCAACAAGAGAAAGACCGCCAGATGGTGCGCAGAAAAGTTGCCGACGCTATTGAATACAGCAATTCTGTTACCTCCAGGCTGAAAGAAGGGGAGCAGGCCTGTCTGGGTTTTTTATCCGAAGTGTATGCCCCCTGGCAGAAAGGGAACCTCTCTTTGGAGGCTGAGGCGAAGCGTCGCTATGGCAAGATAGAAAGCTATCTTACCATATTCAGCGAGGAAAAATTTTATCTGATCTTCATGCACTACGTCCAGTCTTTTTTTATAAAAACTCTGGTGGAAGTGAACGGCATCAAGGGAAATGAAGATGCATCCATGAGCCAGATGGCGAAACTTGTGGAAAAGTTCGGCAAGTTTTATAACTACATGGCCGATCTTATAGAAACGATGAAGAAAGAGTTTCTTGAGCTTCAGAAGCATGTAAGCGAAAAATAGGCAGACTGCAATTTATATATCAGGAGTAAAAAATGTCAGGGCACAGTAAATGGGCGAATATTAAACATAGAAAAGGCGCCCAGGACGCAAAAAAAGGGAAGATTTTCACAAAGATAGGCAGGGAACTCACAGTTGCCGCTAAGATAGGCGGAGGCGACCCGAATGCCAACCCTCGCCTGCGCCTGGCGCTGGATAAAGCGCGGGAAGCCAACATGCCGAAGGATAACGTGGAACGTGCCATAAAAAAGGGCACCGGTGAAGGGAACGAGCAGAACTTTGAGGACGTCACATACGAGGCCTACGGGCCGGCGGGCGTGGCACTGCTGGTAAAGGTGCTGACGGATAACCGCAACAGATCTATCACCGATGTGCGCTCCACTGTGACCAAGCGCGGCGGCTCCATGGCGGAGGCGGGAAGCGTTAGCTGGCAGTTTGAAATGAAAGGGGTGCTTGAGGTTCCTGCGGACGCCGTCGGCGAAGATACCCTCATGGAGATAGTGCTTGACGCGGGGGCTGAAGATGTGACTTCCGACGGCGACCTGCACATCATTACCACTGCTCCCACCGATTTTGAAAAGGTGAAGCAGGCGTTGGAGGCTAAAAACGTTGCCGTGAGCTATGCTGAAGTCACCATGAAGCCGAAAAATACCATGAAAGTGGAATCCGCCGACGCAAGAAAGATTATTGCCATGGTGGAAGCGCTGGAAGACTTGGATGATGTTCAGGATGTTTATGGTAATTACGATATAGACGACGCGGATCTGGAAGAGGAATAAAGAAAGGTATAGGATCATTTTCCTTGAACCTCCCCCCGTGGAGGTTTGGAGGGGTGGTTTTTCGCCGCTCCAAATCGCGGCGTATGGCGTGGGGCACGGATGCGCCACGCGGAGAGCGGCTCAGGGATGGGCCCAACTACCGCAGGGATGCGATGCGGCCATGGATGGCCGCTGAATAGAACGGGAGAAATCTTGATTTATTTCATGGGCATCGACCCCGGCCTGAACAACACCGGCGTGGGGATAGTCGGCTGGGAAAAGGGGAAACTTTTTTACGGGGGGCACGTCCTCATCAAACCACCGATCAAGATGCCCCTGCCGGACAGGCTGAAGGTTATTGTTCAGGGTGTCGGTGAAGCGGTGGAAAAGTACGGCCCGCATTCGGCGGCGGTGGAAAATGTCTTTTACTCCGTCAATGCGAAAAGCGCCCTTTTGCTGGGGCAAACACGCGGCGCAATACTTGCGGCACTGCTTTTTTCAAAGGTCTCCATCTGCGAGTTCACCGCGCTGCAAATAAAGCAGGCGGTGGTGGGCTATGGCAAGGCGGAAAAAGAGCAGGTAAAGAAGATGGTGGCGCTCCATCTGGGCCGCACTTTTGACAAACTGCCGCTGGACATCACTGACGCCCTGGCGTGCGCGATATGTCTGGCCTGGTATCAGACCAGTAAAATAAAGTAGGCTTGTGATGCGGGCGCACTGCTGTGCTATTTTTTCAGGTACAATCCTCATGTACGTTCGGGTACACTGCGGTTGTTCCCTCAAGAATATCTTCGCATTGCATCCAGCCTGACAAGCCTTCCGTATGAATGACTTCAATATATTGGGAGCATGTTGTGATTTATAAATTATCCGGCAATCTTATCAGCAAAGAGGGCGGTAAAGTGGCGATAGACCTCGGCGGCATCGCCTTTGAGGTTTCCCTCTCCATGAACTCCTACGCGGAACTGCCGGGGCTGGGCGAATACGCCGAACTGTACACCCACTTTGTGATGAAGGAAGACGGCGTTTCGCTCTACGGCTTCACTACCGCCGATGAAAAGGCGCTCTTTCTGAAACTCAACACTGTCAGTAAGATCGGTCCGAAAATGGCGCTCGCCATCCTTGGAAACGTCGGCCGGGACGAACTCATCACCGCCATCACCTCTCAGGACGCACTCAGGCTCAGCCGGGTACCGGGGATAGGCCACAAGACCGCCGAACGGATTATCGTCGAATTAAAAGACAAGCTCAAAGAGTTCACCGTGACCGGCAAGGTCCATGCCGCGCCGCGCTCCGTCCGGGAGGACGTGATCAGTGCCCTCTGCAACCTTGGCTACAAGCTGCCTGACTGTGAAAAGGCGGTGGATCAGGCGGGCGGCGAGGGCGATTTCCAGGCGCTGCTGCGCAAATCGCTGTCCAAACTTGCGGGCTGATGTATGAACGATATTTTTGACAGAAACGAAAGCAGCGACGACAGGCAGTTCGCCGCCCTGCGCCCCACAACCTTCAGCGACTACACGGGTCAGCGTAAGCTTATAGAGAACCTGTCCATTTATGTTCAGGCGGCCAAAAAACGGGGCGACAGCCTTGATCACTGCCTTTTCTACGGCCCCCCCGGCCTGGGTAAAACTACCCTCGCCGGTATCATCGCCCACGAGCTGGGGGTCAATATGCGCGTCACCAGCGGCCCCACTGTGGAGCATGCCGGGGCGCTGTCCGCCATTCTTACGAACCTCGAAGACCGCGACGTCCTTTTTATAGACGAAATACACCGCCTGAACCCAGCCGTGGAAGAAAAGTTGTATCCCGCGATGGAGGACTACAAACTCGATCTCATCATCGGACAGGGGCCCGCCGCGCGGACTGTACAGATAGACCTGCCCAGATTCACCCTCGTGGGGGCGACCACCCGCAAAGGCTCATTGGGAAACCCCTTCCTCGACCGCTTCGGGATAGTGTGGCGGCTGGACTATTACGACGAAAAAGACCTCAGCTCCATAATCAAGCGCGCCGCGAAGCTCCAGAATATAAAGATAGAAACGAACGCAGCGGCTGAAATAGCCCGCTCCAGCAGGGGCACGCCCCGCATAGCCCACAGGATACTGCGCCGCATGCGGGATTTCGCGGACGTGTTCAACGACGGCGTTATCAGTATGCCGATAGTGAAAGACGGCCTCCTGCGCCTCGAGATAGACGGCGAGGGACTGGACTCGTCGGACAGGGGCTACCTGAAAGCGATAATAGAAAAGTATGAAGGTGGCCCCGTGGGTTTGGACACCCTCTGCGCCACACTTTCCGAAGAGCCGGACACCATAGAGAGCGTCATAGAGCCTTATCTCATCATGCGCGGCTTCATAAAGAAAACCCCCCGGGGCAGGGTCGCCACCCATATGGCCTATAAGGTGCTCGGCATGCCCGCCTCCGCCCGGAACGCCACGATAGAAGAGTTCCTGGAAGAAGAGTAGCCAATGAAACGCCGCCGCGCCGGGCTGTTGGCTTTAATCTTTACAACCCAGCTTTTTTGCGGTGCGTGCAGTATCGCCTACAGAATTGATAACGAAAGATATAATGCCGCTCAGACCGGCATGAGCAAAGAATATATTCATACAAATATAGCGGAACCTGAAGAATTTCTTGATAGCAATACTGAAATGCTCAGCTATTGCAGGCCCAAGCATATGTACGCGTTTGACGTGGTACAGACAATATTTCTTAATACATTTTTTGGGTTTTATGAATTGGTGCAACTACCGTTCATACTGAGCAATACATATCCCTGCGATAATGTATCGGAAGTTGTCGTATACAAAGATAATGTTACTGTAGGGGTTTTGAAAGGGGGCGACGGGCGCGACCACTATGAAAAGATTATAATGGCCGTTTACATGGATATGGTGTCGGAAACAGCGTTCATAACCCTGGCGGATGATATACTGATATACGCGGATAGTGTTGAATGCGGCGCCAGTGGTAACTGGAACGCCAAAGCATTTATGCGTATTAACAATACTAAAAAGTATACTCACAAAATCGTACAGCTTTACTTTGACAGCGACAGCGGTTATATACATTCAGATAATGAATATGTCACTAGATACGGCAGCCTGAGCAGCAAAATTGATAAAATCGCGGTTGAAACGGACAATGATACGACGAAATTGCTTACAGATGCTTTTGCGCGCCTTTGCGATCACAGCGGCGATTAGTTCTACTGCCTTAACCTGTGCCTGTGGCGGGCGTGGTCACATTATTCCTGAGATAGGCATGACGCGGCAGGATGTTGAATACTCGTACGGCCCCAGGCGTTCGTTTAAAGTCACCGATAACGTTTCCTACTACAGTTACGGTGTTACTTCCTACGCAGTTCATTGG
The DNA here is from genome assembly GCA_031556255.1 of Deferribacterales bacterium. Lineage (GTDB taxonomy): Bacteria > Chrysiogenota > Deferribacteres > Deferribacterales > JAISNW01 > JAIRQX01. Next base: position 46,612 of record JAVBTI010000006.1, read on the forward strand.
TATATCAGGGCTGTTGTATATGAAAACGACAAAGTTATGAAATATTTTGATTTTAAGAAGAGCGAATATATTGCAAGCTACGTACAGAATAAAAAAAGTTTTATTGATCTCCGTGACAACGTGACCAGCGAGGGAGCAAGGTTTGTTTCCGAAAACACGTTCGTATATGAAGGCAGTGTGGCCTGCGGTGACAACGGGAATATGGATGCCAGAATAGGCATTATATTTTACCCGGAGATCAGCCGTGTTTATGATGCTCATTATTCAGCCTATAGCGGGGTAACGTTCACATCCGGGGTCAATGAAATCAATTTAAGCAATGGACGCAACGAAATTGTTGCGCCGAATATAAAAGAACGTGTATCACAGCAGCTTTACGATACATTAGATCTTGTATGTCACGGAGAGCCCGTGTATATTGATCCTCCAGAGCCGCCTGCTCTGCCGGAAGAGGTTCTGTCGGATTCGTACCGCATCGTGAGGCCCTGATGTTCGAAATAAACCTCTCCGATATTCCCGCATCCCCCGGCGTATATCTTTTTCTGGGCAGAAATGAGCGCATACTCTACGTCGGCAAGGCAAAGTCGCTGCGGCAGCGCCTCTCGTCGTACTTCAATGCCCAGAAGAAGAGTGTCAAAACGGAAAAGATGCTCGCCGTGGCACTGGGGCTACGCACCATCGTCACCACGAACGAGGTGGAGGCCTTCCTCCTGGAGTCCAACCTCATCAAAACCGAGCAGCCCAAGTATAACATCCTCCTCAAGGACTCTAAAGGCTACCCTTATGTGAAGCTCACGAACGAAGAATACCCCCGCCTCATATTCACCCGTCAGACGGACGACCCGAACTCCGCCTATTTCGGCCCTTTCGTCAGCGCGGGGGAGCTGAGGATCATCATGGAGTTCCTCAAAGACGCCTTTCCGCTGCGCACCTGCTCCAGCCAGGAATTCCGCAAAGGGAAGATCTGCCTGAAATATCAGATACACAAGTGCACCGGCCCCTGTGAAAAGCTTATAAGCAAAGATGAGTATGACAAACTCACCGACGAGGTCAAAAAATTCTTCCGTGGTGAGACGGACGAGGTGCGGAGAGTGCTGAAAGAACGTATGGAAAAGTACGCCGATAACATGCAGTACGAATACGCCGCCTTTTGCCGGGACAGGCTTGCCGCCATAGATGTGCTTTTCGCACGGCAACAGGCTATAAAACCCGGGGATGCGCGCAACCTGGACCTCTTCTGCCGGCACGAAATGCGGGGCACGGCGGGGGTAACACAGCTTTTTGTGCGCGGCGGGCGGCTTATCGGCGTGAAGACACATTTTTTCTCCCCCGATGAAGACGACTTGCTGGAGCGGTTTATCATGCAATTCTACTCCAACGTGCGCCAGTTCCCGCAGCTTATAGTGGCTGAAGGCGGCGAAGTGTCTGATACAATGGGGGAGGCGATTTCAGCCATGGCCGGAAAGAAGGTGGCCGTACGCAAGCGGGGCTACGCCGATCTGATCGCCCTCGCGATGAACAACGCGGAGCACGCGGTGGATGAATACCTGCTGAAAGCAACCGCCAATAAGGATCTTTTCCCTCGGCTGGCGAAAATCGCCGGGAAGGACGGTATCAGCCGTATGGAGTGCATGGATATCTCCCATCTGGGCGGCGACAACACCGTCGGAGTGTCCGTGGTCAGCGAGGATGGAGCGTTCGTAAAAAAAGAGTACCGTAAATACAGGATAAAGTCGGCGGAGAACAACGACGTGCAGGCTATAAAGGAGCTTATGTCGCGCAAGATGGCCAATGTGGCCGACGGCAGCGAACAGGCGGCCGACCTCTATCTGATAGACGGCGGCATCTCACAGCTCAACGCTGCGGTGGCGGTGCTGAAAGCTGCGGGGGCAGATTCCGCCTGCCTGTCCATCAGCAAAAGCCGCTCCCTGCGCCCGGTGAAACACGAAACGTCGGAAAGCATTGAGGAGATACACGAGCACGGCCGGAAAAACCCTCTCAAGTTCAGGAAAAACGACCCGGTGCTGCTCTTCCTGCAAAAGATGCGGGACGAGGCGCACCGTTTCGCCATAACCTATTCCCGCAGCCTGTCGCTGAAGAAAAGGCATATTTCACCCCTTCTTGCAGTGCAGGGGATAGGGGAAAAACGCGCCCGGGCAATTTTACGGGCAATGCCTGACCTCTACAGCCGGGGAAACCTCACGCCGGAGATGGTGCGTTCCGAGGCAAAAATACCCGCCGAGCTGGCGGAGAAGGTTACCGCATTTGTGAAAAGTATGAAGTAAGGTCTGTTTTTATTCCTGGAAAGAGTTTTTTATCGAATCTTTCTGCTGGTCCAGTTTTTCGTTGAGCTGGTCTACCGCCCCTTCCGGTGAAGATGTGGGCGCGCAGGCCGTCACTGCCGCCAAAAGCAATAAAACACAAAATATCTTTTTCATACATAACCTCTGCATATAAGGCGTTTTCCGTAAATTTATGCTCGAATCCCGCGATATCAAGTGCCGGGGTTCATATATTTCCCAGATAAACGTGTTTGAGATATTTATCCGCAATATCTTTCATGGCGTTCAGCCTGTTTTTTGGCGTGGGGACGCGGTCTGCCATTTTGTAGTGTGGAAAAAAGCGCGACAGGTGCAGCGGTATTTCGTTATCTATTTCGGAAAGCCAGCGGCACTCTGCTTCCATCTCCTCATCGCTGTCGTTCAGCCCTTCAATTACAAGGGTTGTGACCTCCAGGTGTATTCTTCCGGCGGCAGTGCGGATGCTGTTTTTTACGGTTTCAATGTCACCCCCGGCATTGCGGTAAAAAACTGGGGAGAAGCTTTTCAGATCTATATTTGCCGCGTCTATACGCTCCAATAGCCGGATGAGCGGTTTTTCATTTATCATGCCGTTTGTAACAAGCACATTTTTTAACCCTTCGGCTTTTGCAAGCTCTGCGCAGTCGTAAACGTACTCGTAATTTACCAGCGGTTCGTTATATGTGTACGCTATGCCGATATTGCCGTTTTTGCGAAGATTTACGGCTTCCTGGACCAGCCTGTCCGGCGGACAGGGCACCAGACTGAGGTGGGAGCCGTCGGACACCGCTATATGCCAGTTCTGGCAGAAGGCGCAGCGCATGTTGCAGCCGTAGCTACCTGCGGAAAGGATCATGCTGCCGGGGTGAAATCTGGCGAGAGGCTTTTTCTCGATCGGATCCAGCGCGAGGGATGTCAGAAGCCCGTATGCGGAACTGATGATCTTCCCCCTCTCGTTGGTTCTGACATGGCAGATACCCCGTTTTCCCTCCGCTATGCTGCAAAGGTGCGGGCACAGATCGCAAATTACCCTGTTCATGTGTGTCTGATTACCTCAAACCGTTGTAATGTATATTTATCGCCGGGTTTTATTCCCGCTTTTTGCATAGCTATCTCCAACTGCTTTTCCGCTGTCGCCACCCCCTCCAGGTTGGGGAGGAGGAGGCCGCGTTTGTAGCCGCAGGTCACTATCACCCCGTAATTTTTGGGGTCAAGGCCGTCGAAATCAGTGTCCTCCGGGGCAGCCAGAATATCCACGCTGTAGGTGAGGAGGGGCAGCTCATCCGCCTCCACCGGGTTGAATCGGGGGTCTTCGGCCACGGCGGAACGTGCATTGCGTATGATCTCCTCTGCTATGCCGTCTGTCACCGGCGCTATAGTACCTATACAGCCGCGCAATATCCCCCGTTTTTTACATGATACGAACACGCCTGCCCTGCGGGATACCATTTCCGCCGGCAGCCCTCCGGGGAGAGGCAGGCTGGTGCCTGTTTTCACGTAATGTTCCGCTGCGCGCCTGGCCAGGCGGACGTATTCGTCTTCTTCCTCTCTTGCTTCCGCTACCTTTTTTTTATTTGCGTCTTCGTAGCGGAGGTCAAAACGCCGGCCGAGGTCCTCGCCGGTTATGTCAAAGGCGCATACGGCGTATCCCACGCCGAAGGTGCCTTCATAGGAAAGAAGGCGGGGGGACACCGCCTTGCCGTCCAGCGCACCCGCCATTATAATGAAAGAACGCAGTCCGCATTCGCCCGCTGCTTCCGAAAGTTCAGGGTCGAGACGCATGAGTTTCATAAAATCCCCCTCTGAAACCGCTTCCGTCAGCTCTCTGTCGAACTCCGGGCCTTCAGGCGCAAAGCCGTAGGGGCCGCTCTCCTTGAGTCTGTGCGAAAGATCGCCGCTGGCGATGAATACCACGCGCCTGCCGAGTTCGTCCGCCGTTTTGGCTATAGTTTTACCGAACCGGTAATGTTCCAGCGGGTCAAGGCCGGAAACCCCCGCCCGCACAAGTTTATAACCGGCATACTCTTTGTTCAGAAAGTAGAGGGGGATAAGTACGCCGTGGTCGATGGATTTCTCCTTTTCACCATATGTTCCGGCGGGTATGCCTGCCAGAGAGGCATTTTTATCAAGGTTTTTGACAAATTCGGTGTCATATTCCACGAAGATCTCCACCCCGTGCGCCCCGAACCGTGATAGATCCCCCTTCGCACCGGCGCCGGGGGAGATGTGTATATAGTCGGTATAAGCTACGGTGTGGGGAGAGGTTATCACAATAGTATCCGGCTTCAGCGCGGCTATTTCCGCGGCAATGTCGGCGAACGCGTCTGCGGTTCGTTGTATCTCTCTTTCCTCCCCTTTGCCCACTTCGGGGATGACAATAGGTGGGTGGGGAGTTATGTATGCGGCGATGATCGGCATATGCGCCTCCTTGTATTAAGTATAGCATGGGATCTTTATTTATGGAAGGTGGCGGATTTGCGGATGCCCGATGTCGGCACACGGCTTTGGATGGGCGGGGTCACTGCCGTACACGTGCGGCGAACTTTCCAGTACGACCATTATCATATGTTTCATGTTTTTTATCAATATTAGCACACTTTCCCATTTATACAACCATCTAAAATTATGTATTTTGGCATATTTACACATATTTACGATAATGTATTGTTAAGATCTTTTTTGTTGACATAAATATATAAAGATATTAACTTTATAATAAAATAATATATTTTAAGAACAGGGGGATTATGTTATGAGAAAAATTCTGATTACAGTCTGGTTTGGGCTGATGTTCGCGCTGGGGGCCTGCGGTTCCGACAGCGGCTCCGGCGGCGGCTCTGGAGGAAGTGCCGGTGTATCGGACGATAAGCTGCGAGTTATCGTCGGGAGGGGGTACGATATAAGCGACAGGTATGCAGATTCCACCAGAATTAAAAAGACCGTTCTCGATTTCGACAAAATGAAGCAGGCTGGGGTTATAGTTCGTGACAGCAACCTCAGATCTGCAACTTTTGAAACTGTTGAAGGAGCCACAGTCAGGGAGTACCAGAATGAACTGGCAGTCAAGACCAGCGTTTCGGCAAAGGCGGGGATTGCCGGTGCGTCATTCGAAAGTGAAGTGGGAGCGAGCTTTGGCATGACGAGAGCCCAGAACAGTTCGTACGCGTTTGCCACCAGCACTTCAAGGATTGTGAAAGATGCATATTTTGTGGAATACCGCACCGACCCCGCGAAGCTTCGCCAGTATCTGTCCGCTTCGTTTCTGAGCGATCTTGAAACGAAAACTCCGGCGGCCATTATCAGCGAGTACGGCACTGAAGTAATGCTTGGCTGCGTTTGGGGTGCCCGTCTGGATTACCACTTCAGCGCAAGGAAAAAGGGTGATTCCTCAACATACTCCATAGGTGCCTACGCCAAGGCCAAGGCTGAGGTATCTTTGCAGGGGATCACCGCGGGGGGCGGCACTTCCAGCGAGGTCGACACAAAGTACAGCAGTTCTTTTGAAACCACAGACATATCCATAAAGACGGTGGCCGTGGGCGGCCTGCCGGAGTTGGCCCGCAGCGTGCAGGACAAGCAGGAATATGACGCGTGGATTAATTCCATAGACGGCAACGAGGTATGGAGCGATTACTATCCGAACAGCCTTGTGCCTATATACGAATTCATCGACAACACCACCGACAAGGATCTGTATGATGCGCTTAAGGCCGCATACGAGACCTACCTTCAGGGCAAAGTGATCAATGTCAGCAGCGGCAAAACGGACGCCACTACAAATGAACAGTTTATCGTGCAGGGCGAGGCAAGACGTGTCTCCGGCGGCGATGATGATATAGACTCACAAAATAACAATGATACTGAATATACCATCACGGTTGAGCTTTCCACGGTAAACAACGATTCGAGCATTCAGGCGAAAATTACCTACACTGTGACGGAACTGAAAGGCGACAACACCAAGCTCAGGCTTGGCGAGAACCCCGAGAGGCCGGAGCAGGGCGTCAAGGTGATAGGCGTCAACAAAAGCAATGTTGCCATCAACTTATATCCAATGACCTGGACGCATACCGGCAGAGTTCGGGGCGAGGTTCACGGCTTTATCACCCCTAACCCTTATCCGCCTATACCCTTCCTGCATGATCTGCAGATCTCTATAGACGGCCGCGGGGACGATGAAGACAATATAGGCATAAAAGGGTACTTAAAGATACCGTACTCTTACTGATCCTAAAAGAAATCCCCATGCCGCAAGGCATGGGGATTATCAGCGAGTGAGGAAGAGTTATTTATATTATGTTGACGGCTTCCCCGGCCAATTCACCGGTGAAGGCCGTGTCGGCATGCACGAAACCAGCGGTAAGATACGTCACAGCCAGGTAGAGCGGGTCGTCCGTGAGTTTTTCCATATGCTCTTTCAATGGTTCCACCCACTTATCAGTATGCTCCGCCAGAAATCGCGCCTGTGTTTCAATTTTTTTACGGACCCCGTCTTTATCGCCGTTGTTCAGATATTCCGCCGTCTGTTTGCTCAGGAGCGCCAGAAAGTGCATCTCGGCGGCGATATGATCCTCAGGCTCCTTAAAATCCTCTGCCTTGCCGATCCCTTCACCTACAAATGTTTCCAGCACTTTGTCCCACTCGTCCTGCATGACCAGACCGGAGCCGCTGAGGTACACAGACTCGTGGGGCGTGACCGCCCGCACATCGGAGGCTGCATTGTTCACCAGGAAGATGCCGGCAAACTTTTTCGCGTACGCGTCTTCATCTATCTTCCCCGGTGCTTCCTTCAGCAACCGTGCGCCTTCACGCAGAGCAGGTTCCCCGGTTTCATCAGCCATGCTTTCAAAAACCGGGGTGAAACTTTTCAGCCGCGCCAGCCAGGCATTTGTAGGTTCTTTATACCATGCCGCCGCCAGGACGCGGTACAGGTTGGCCCGCAAGCCCAGGTAATCTTTCAGCGCATCCATGGCTATTTCCTTTTGAAGATCACGTTAGGTTTGGTCGAAGCGATCCCAAGATTAGGCACTGCACTGTCGGCAAACTCATCAAGTTTGTCCGTAT
>JAVBTI010000171.1:0-11492 GCA_031556255.1 Deferribacterales bacterium
GATATGGAAAGACCTCCGGGATGCCGCAACTGCTGCCGGTTATCCAAACCCGTATGCGTGATATTCGCTGCATTACGGTTGCCTTCGGCACCTGGATCCCGGCGGCAGGAACCAGCCTTAGCCGCAATCTGTTAAGCCGGAGGGCTTTGCATAGATGCCGGGATGACGTGTACTTTCCCGTCATTCCCGCCTTAACAGGTTGGCGGGAATCTACGGGCGCCGTGGGGCACAACAGCTTTTACAGGAGGTTATCTTGAGAGAACAGCTAAAAATGCGGCGGCGTCGTGGTTTATGCGGCCTGCGGTTATGTACCGGAATATTTTTGCTGTGCCTGTTATTTTTGGGCACGGTTCCGGCGCAGGGGGCGGATTTTTCCGGCCGGGCCACTACCATATTGCGCGCCGGAAGTTATGACGATAAAAATTACTATCCCGCCTATGAGTACCTGAGCCTTGCGCTCACGGACCTCTGGGACGGGCGGATATCGGTATACGCCGGGGGCTGGGGGCGCTACGACCTGGCCGACAAAAGCACGGACGAATATTACGCAGGGGATCTGCAATACGGCTACATCACCTTCAGCGCCCCGCAGAACAACTTTTTTATCGGCCTCGGCCGCCAGTATATCACCGACGGCGGAGTGTCCGAACTTATGGACGGCCTCTATGTGCGCTCCGACCTGCCTGTGGGTTTCGGCGCGGGCGCCTTTGTGGGGGTGCCGGTGGCGGAGGAGCCTGACGAAGAGGGTGGCGATTTTATCTTCGGCGGCAGGCTCTCCCAGTCTGTGAGCCGGTATTATACCATAGGGGTGAGCTACCTTGACGTGCGGCAGGACGGCGAATTCTACCGCCAGGAAGAAACGGTCGACCTCTGGATTCACCCCTTTGCCTGGATTGACCTTGTGGGGCTCTCCTCATACAACTCCATCACCGAAGGCTGGATGGAGCACGACTACATACTCACCTACGCTCCGTTGGATGAGCTCAGCTTCGATGTCAACTTCTCACAGATAAACTATGAGGACTACTTCTTCCATATGACAACGGACATATTTGATCTGATCTCCCTCTCCAACCCCACCGGCTATATAGACCCGGACGAGGAGATGATGAACATCGGCGGCAGTATATTTTACTCCCCCTTTGACTGGGTAACGCTGGGCGTGGAATACAGAAAGTACAGTTACGAGGTCGCCGGCGACGCCGACAATTACGGCGCGCGGGTGGCATTCTCCACAGAGGATGATTTCGCCATAGGCGCCTCCGCCCACCGTATGGACGGCGACGCGAAAGACCTCCGCTATCTGGCCTACCGCCTCTATGTGTCGAAACAGATGGACGATTTCAGGATGACGGTGGATTTCTTCAATGTGGCCTTCGACAGCAGCATAAACGGGATTAAGAACTCCTATATCATAGCCGCCGGGGCGTCCTATGCTATCACCCCGGAACTGGAGATAGGAGGCAGTGTGGACTACTCCGAAAGCCCCGAATTCAACAGCGAGGTGACCGGCCTCCTCAAACTTACCTATATGTTCGACTTTCCCATAGGCGAGCCGGGGAGGGTAAAATGAAAAAGATACTTATTGCAATGATGTTTGCTGCCCTCTGTGCCTGCGCCTATACCGCCGGCGTTGCCACCATACACCCGGTGGCGGTGGATACCATGCCAAACTGCGGCGAATGCCACGAAGGGGACGGATGGGAAAGATTCGACCACAAGGCGGGGAACTTTTATGACAAGCACGGCTTCTACGCGGGTGAAGAGCGGGCATCCTGCAGCGGCTGCCACGCGGAATCGTTCTGCTCCGATTGCCACACAAGGAACGACGAGATAAAGCCGAGCGACAAATACTTCAACTCCCCCGTGCGGAAGATGCCCCATAGAGGCGACTACGTGAGCCTGCACAGGATCGACGGCAAGATCAATCCGGCCTCCTGCGTGAAATGCCACGGCCGGCAGGATAACAAGAGGTGCGCACCATGTCATCGTTAAAAATAACAATCCTATGCTTATGTTTGTCGGCAGTAACGGCATTTGTGCTCACCGGCTGCAGCGATTCCAATCCGGACAGCTATTTCACGGCGGAGAAAGATACCGCGCACTACGACGCAAAATGGCAGACGGAGATGCACAGCGAGGCCGCACTGAAAGACCTGAACAACTGCACCCCCTGCCACGGGGGAGACTTTGCGGGGGGGATATCGAAGAAATCCTGCACCCCCTGCCATATGGGGGACGAGCTGAACATCCACCCGCTGGAGTGGGGAGACTATGCCTACGCGAAGCATGCGGATTATGTTAAAGCGAAGGGGCTGCTCGAAGGGTTGCTGAGCTGCAACGACGCCATTTGCCACGGAACGGACTGGCGCGGCGGCACGGGAACGGGCCCCTCGTGCGCCACCGAGTGTCATATCGGCGCGGCGGCACAGAAACACCCGACATCGGACATAGTTATATGGAGCAAAGACGACACCGACCCGGACTCCCACGCCTCATACGTGCAGGCTGACGGGATAGCCGCCTGCGCCAACAACGCCTGCCACGGGATGTTCCTCGAAGGCGTCAGGGATAGCGGCATGAGCTGCATCTCATGCCATACTCAAAACTGGTAATGTGATAGACATAAAAAGTATGGATTCTCCACCTTCTTCCTCTCATTTAAATCCGCCGGGCAAATACCTGGCGGGCTCATACTTGTTATGGGAATTATACATTCACTTTTGACTGATAATATCGACGTCTCCCGCGCACTCCACGGGGCGGCAAACGACGCTGGACTCTAAATCGCCATAGGAAAATATATATACGGCTTTTAGATAATAACAGCCCCACCACCTATAATTCGACGCAGACGATCAAAAGCAATGTCTGTCCGATGGACTTTCCGGTAGTGCCGAACACCGGCTTTGCCGCCAAATAGGCCATACCGGAGGGCTGATCCGCTGAAAAGAAAATATGTGCAGCATTACGGCTGCATGGCGAAGGCGATGGATATAGCGCCGCTGCCGTATCCGGAGGCCAAAATCCCGGGCCGTATCAGCTCTATTTGTTGACTTACTTCCGGGCGTACAATTTAGTAATGCAATGATGGATTCAATGAAACCAACACGATCACGAAATAAAACTGCCACGATGGAAAAAATAAGCGCCGCCGTGCTCAATTACCCGGCGCGGGGCACGCCCGCGGATGAAATGAAGGCCTTTGCCTCCGTGAATATTGAGCGTTCTTTCTGCAAGCGGGAATTGCTCAAAAGCGTGCTTTTCCTGCGCAACTATGAGCACAGCTACAAACTGGAAAGGTATTACAGTCTCCGCTCAAGTCTGTTCAAAGAGCGCCTGGACGGGTTCAAAACCGCCGGGCGGATATGCGCTGATATCGACACAGGCAGTTTCGCGCCGGACGGCATGCTTCTGACTTTCTGCGTTTACTCAAACGAAACCAAAGAGTATATCACGCCTAAAACATTCAACCTTATCGACACGCCTGCCCGGGGGCCGGCGGCATAATTTACGCTTTCTGCTTTACATGCACGGCAAATCCGGAGAGGTTCAGTTCCAGATAGGCGAAATTAACATCCCCTTTTTCGTCCCGTTTTACCGACTCTTCGATGATGCTGATCCCTTTGCGCTTCATAAAGGCCAAGGCACGGCGCATATTGTTAACTCTGAATGCTATGTGCCCGTGATCCCCGCGCCCTTTGTTTTTCATAATCTCGAAATCGCCGATGAAAACTTCATTTTCTGTCTCCCGTTCTTTTGCCTGCCCGAACAGGGACATTAATGAAGCACAGGTATTCTCCGCCCCGGCGGCAGAGTTGTTATTGATACCGATATGCAGAAAAGAGAAGCCGAGGACGGTGAAAACCGCCTCTCTGGCAAGTTTAGTTATTGTCGCAAAATCCTTTGCCGCCAGAAGGTTTTCCGGAACCATCCAGCTTCCCCCGCAGGCGACGACTTGATTAAAATCCAGATATCTCACGATATTTCCGGCGTTTATCCCGCCGGTGGGGATGAAACGCATGTTACCATACGGCGCGGACATAGCTTTCAGCATCTCCGGTCCGCCGGAATTTTCGGCGGGGAAATATTTGACGGTATCAAGCCCCAGTCCCAGCGCCTGCTCTATCTGTGACGGGTTGTTGACGCCGGGATAAACGGGTATCCCCTTGCCCGTACAATATTCCACCACCGACGGATTTAATCCGGGGCTCACAATGAACTTTGCTCCCGCGCCCACAGCATCATCTACCTGGGCCCTGGTCAGCACGGTCCCCGCGCCCAGAAGCATATCCGGGCACTCTTCAGCGATTGCCGCTATGGCTGCTTTTGCCGCTTTGGTGCGAAAAGTCACCTCCGCCGCCGGAAGTTCACCGTCAGCCAGCGCCCGTGCCAACGGTACGGCGTCATCCGCGTTCTCAATCTTTATAACGGGCAGTATGCCCAGATCATATATCCTGTTGTTTACGAGGTTCATCTTTCCACCCTTGCGCTTCCGCCTTTCACCAGTTTTTCCACCTCTTTGAGGGATGCCATAGATGTGTCTCCCGGCGTGGTCATGGCCAGCGCGCCGTGGGAGGCACCGTATTCCACGCACAACTGCGGCTCTTTGCCCGCCAGGAAACCGTATATCAGCCCGGACGCAAAACTGTCACCACCTCCCACCCGGTCGAGGATGGCCAGATGTTCCCGCCTCGCAGCCTCATAGAATTCACCACCGTAAAAAAGCACCGCGCCCCAGTCGTTGTCGTTCGCTGAGTGTACCTCCCGCAGCGTCGTGGCAACCGCTTTAAAATTGGGGAATTCTTTCACGGCTTTTTCCATCATTTTCTTAAAGCTGGCCGGATTGAGGCCGCGGATGTTTTCATCCACCCCTTCAACGCTGAAGCCCAGTGCGGAGGTGAAATCTTCCTCATTACCCAACATGACGTCCACATAGCGGGCTATCCCGCGGTTAATCCGGACGGCGTTTTCTTTACCGCCGTTCGCCTGCCAGAGCGACGGCCTGTAGTTGAGATCGTAGCTGGTAACTGTACCGCACTCTTTAGCGGTTTTCAGCGCTTCGATGATGATCTCCGGCGTAGTGTCCGAAAGGGCCGCGAAAATTCCGCCCGTGTGGAACCAGCGGACGCCTTCGTTGCCGAATATATATTTCCAGTCGATATCACCTTTTTTAAGCTGGGATGCGGCGGTGTGCCCTCTGTCGCTCACCCCCAGCGCGCCGCGCACTCCGAAGCCGCGTTCGGTAAAATTCAGCCCGAGGCGCACGTTTCTGCCTGCGCCGTCGTAGGGCACCCATTTGACGTGGGACGAATCCACACCCCCCTGATATATAAGGTCCTGTAAAAGATAGCCCAGGTCGTTTTCGGGAATTGCGGTTATGATGGCCGTATTCAGTCCGAAGCACCGTTTCAGCCCGCGGACGACGTTGTATTCACCGCCCCCTTCCCACACTTTGAACTCGCGGGCGGTCCGGATGCGCCCCTCCCCCGGGTCAAAACGCAGCATTATCTCCCCGAGAGACAAAGCGTCCCACCGGCACTGGTCCGCCGGGCGGAGTGCTATTTTATCCATAAGAAACTCCTAAGTGATATGTGTATCAAGGTGCGCGCGGATCTCTTCCGCATCGCCCCCCTTAATGATGGCGAGAAAAGTGCGGTGTTCGTCCACCACGGTCTGAAAATTGATATGCTTTATCCCCTGCAGCAAAAAACGCGGATATATGCGGTTCAGCGCCATATTCCATATCCCCTGCACGCTGGGGCTGCATGTTTCGTTTATGATAAACCGGTGGAACCCCATGTCCAGCTCCGAAATCTCTTCCAGATTTTCTTTCTCCCCTGCGGATTTCATCTTTTCGATCTGCCGCTCAAGAAAGGCAAACTCCTTTTCCCCAAACGTTTCAGCGGCCTTAATGGCGGCGGAAAGCTCAACTATCCGCCGTATCGGCACGAATATCTCTTCCACCTCGTCCGGATGGAGTTCCGCCACGATCGTCGCCCGGAACGGGTTAGATACCAGATAGCCGTCCTTTTCGAGCTGCTTCATGGCCTCACGCACAGGCCCGCGGCTTATATCCATCTGTCTGGATATATCCGTCTCTATGAGACGCTGCCCAGCTTTCAGGTCTCCGTTCGCTATGGCATGATATATTGCATCGTAAACCTGCTTACTGAGGGGCGTTTTTGTCTTTTTATCAAAAGTGAATGAGCTCAAGTTAACCTGTTAAAGTTATATTTTAGTGCCAGTATACTTTTCAACGGCTTCTTTATCAAGCGTTATCCCCAGCCCCGCGCTGTCCGGAATGGCTATGAAGCCGTCTTTGTCGATGGCCCAACCACCCTGTTTGATCTCATCCACATACGGCGAGCCTATCAGATATTCGATCATGTCGGTATTGGGAAACGCCGCCGCCATCTGAAGATCCGTGGCAAGCCCCAGCGCGGTGTTCCAGCCGTGGGGGATCACTTTCACGCCGTAATCTTCCGCCAGGTTGGCCACCCGGCGCAGCTCGCTCAGCCCGCCGCACTTTGTAACGTCCGGCTGGATAATGTCAAAGGCGCGATTCAATATCCACGGGTAAAATGACTGGCGCCGGGCCAGCACCTCGCCGCCGGAGATTGCCACAGGGGAATTCTCCCGCAGGCGGATGAAATCATCCAGATTGTCCGGCGCGATCGCCTCTTCAAACCATTTCACGCCGTAATCCTTAAGCATCTGCGCCGTATTTACAGCCCATTTATAGCCGTTTTTCCAGTAAGCGTCGCTGGCGCCCGCGTCCACCATAAGATCGCAATCACCGGCGGCTTTGCGGGCGTCTTTGATGATCTTTTCATCCAGGGCGGCGGATTCCCGCCCAAACGGCCCCCAGCCGATCTTAAACGCCTTGTAGTGCCGGGCTTTCAGCCCCTCTATCTTATGCCCCAGGATAGAGGTATCTTTCTCCATCAGCAGGGATGCATACGGTTTTACCTTTTCCCTGTATCTTCCGCCGATGAGACGGCTGACGGAGATATTCAGGGCCTTGCCCAGAATATCCCAGAGGGCGAGATTGATACCGCTGATGGTGTGGGTGACGGAGCCGCCCCGCCCCATCCAAAATGTGTTCTGGTGAAGTTTTTCCGTGACCCGTTCCACCTCAAGGGCGTTTTCGCCCGCGTACAGATCTTTCATCACACTTAAAGCGTTTTCCACAAGGCCGTTCTGGGAAAAAACGGAACCTGTGCCCGTGATTCCCTCATCTGTGCGAACGACAACCAGGGTTTGAACACATTCGTCCGCCTTTATTTCATTGGCCCATCCACCCTTGGGTGTAGCGCCTTTCAGGCCGTACGCGGTGATGGATTGGATTTTCATATTTACGTTCACTCCTTGATGGTATTGCTGATGAAATTTTTAGTGCGGGGGTCTTTCGGATTCGCAAAGAGCGCCGCACTCTCCCCCTCTTCCACTATCGAGCCTTTTTCCATATATATGATGCGCTTTGAAACGTTCCTTGCGAAACTCATTTCATGCGTCACAATAACCATAGTTAACCCCGCCTGCGCAAGCTGCGTGACGGTTCCCAACACTTCGTTCGTAAGTACCGGGTCAAGAGCGGAGGTAATTTCGTCGAGCAGAATCGCTTTGGGGCGCATGGCAAGTGCACGCACGATGGCAACCCTCTGTTTCTGCCCACCGGAAAGCTGGTTCGGATAAGAGTCCGCCTTGTCCGCCAGTCCCACCTGCTCCAGCAGGGAGAGGGCGTACTCTTTCGTAACTTTCTTGTCCTCTTTGTTTATGACCCTCGGAGCCAGCACTACATTCTCAATGACAGTCAGGTGGGGAAAAAGGTTGAACGACTGGAACACAAATCCCAGCTTTTTACGGATCTCATAGAGGTGTTTCTTGTCCAGCTCCATTCCGTCTATCACAATATGCCCTTTCCGGATAGGCTCCAGCCCGTTGAGACAGCGCAGGAGCGTACTTTTGCCGGAGCCGCTGGGCCCTATCACGGTGACGACCTCGCCGGGAAATACCTCCATGGAGAAATTATCGAGTATTTTGGTATGCCCGAAAAACTTATCAATTCCGGATACTTTAATTATGGGCTCCATAAAAACTCCTCAGCTCACCTTCAATTTACTTTCCAGCCGCAGCGCGAAACGGGAAAGCGGATAGCACATTATAAAATATAGCAGCGCTACTATCGGAAAGACCTCGAGCGGCATGTTGGTACGCTCCACCACGATCCGCCCGGCTCTGGAAAGCTCCACAAAGCCTATCACAGCCACAAGGGATGAGTCTTTTATAAGTCCTATCAGGAAGCTCACAGCAGCAGGGATGATGGTTCGCAGCGCCTGGGGGAATATCACATAATACATGGCTTTCACCGGAGTAAAGGCAAGGGAACCGGCGCTTTCCCATTGTATCGCCGGCACAGCGCCCACTCCGCCCCTCACAATCTCCGCCCCATATGCCCCGGTATATGAAACCAGACATATAACTGCGGCAACAAACGGCGACATGTTAAATCCCACAAGCGCAAGTCCGAAGTATGAAAACATAAGCTGCAGCATCAGTGGGGTTCCTCTTATTACAACAACATATATTCCCAGAATTTTTTGCGCCCCGAGCAGTATTATATTTTTTTTCGCGGGGAATGACCTTATCACCCCTACGGCCACGGCCAGTAACGAGCCTGCAATTATCGCAGCAACGCACAGAGCAAGGGTGAACGAGGCACCTTTCAGCAGAAAGTAAATATCAAAAGCTTTCATGAGGTGGCCCCCCTCGCCTGCCAATACTTTTCAAGCCGCTTTGACGCCGCGCTCACAAGTGACGTCAGTATAAGATAAAGCCCCGCCACCACAGCATATACTTCAAATGTGCGGAAAGTCCTGCTGGACAGCCGCGTGGCCTGGTTGGTGAGCTCGTTCACGGACAGCACCATCAGGAGTGAAGAGGCAAGAATGTTCTGCACAATCTGGTTCGCCAGCGGCGGCAGTATTATACGGAAGGCCAGCGGCAGCACCACATATCTGTATGCCTGCAGCGGCCTCATGCCGAGAGAGGCAGCGCTCTCCTTGAGCTCATATTCGACGGAGATTATGCCGCCCCGGATTATCTCGGCGGTGTATGCCCCCGCGTTTATAGAGAGGGCAAATATTCCGGCCGGGAGCGGGGAGAGGTTAAACCCCAACTCCCCCAGGCCGAAATAAATGAACCAAAGTTGTATCAGCAGAGGTGTGTTACGGAATATCTCGATGTAGACCCCGAAAATCTTGTCCAGCACCTTATGGCCGCTCAGGCGGGCTACCGCCGCCACCGTTCCAATCCCTATGGAGAAAAGTGTGGACAGTACGGAGATATAGGCGGTGAGCTTCAGCCCCTGCAGCAGAAAATCAAGGTTCCTGAATATTATTTCGAAGTGAAACGTATATCCCATGATAAAACCGTGTTATCAATACTCGTAGTTCACCGGCAGGCTGTCGAGTTCGTATTTTTCAAGTATTTGAGCAAATTTGCCCGAGGTAAGCATCTCGAACACAAAGCCATCGATCCAGTTCAGCCAGACCTGGTCTTCCCTGTTGGAACCTATTCCGATAAAGTCGTTGCTGAACGCATCGCCGGCCGACTGTACGAACGGATATTTGGTTTTCTGGTTGTATACAAGTATTACAAAGTCTTCCACGATAGCCTGTACCTTGTTCTGCTCCAAGGCACGCATCAGGTCGGAGAGGTCTTCAAAGCGCAGTACTTCTTTAGCTATAGGGGCGATGAGTTCGGTGGCAATCTGGTCGTTCAGGGAGCCTTTAAGCACGCCCACTGACTTGCCGGCGCAATCTTTGTACGATTTTACCGCCAGGCTTTCGGGATTGTTTTTATTGACTCCCAGAATTGCCCCGCCCCTGAAATATGGGTTTGAAAAGGCGATGGCGGTTCTTCTCTCAAGGTTCATGGAGAATTGCGCCATAACAACGTCAACTTTGTCTGTCAAAAGGAAGGGTATGCGGTTGGCATTGGTGGTTTCCACAAATTCAACCTTGACTTTAAGCGCGTCCGCCATAGCCCTGGCAAGTTCCACCTCCGCGCCTGCCGGATCCCCCTTGTCATCACGGTACCCCCAGGGCTGGAGATCGCCGAAAACAGCTACCCGCAGAGTGCCGGTTTTAAGCACGCGATCCAGCCTGCTTTCTTGCTTTGCGACCTCGCCCGTGCTCTGCGTACAGCCGTAAATAAAGGCCGCGGCAATGAGCAGCACTGTCATCACTGTAAGAATACGTTTCATAATTATGCCCTCCAAAACATATTTATAATTCTGCGCATTTATGCTAGATCAACGGCCCTGTGTTGTCAATTGTAAATTGTTGACAATCTGCTAACGTATTAATAATGCTGAGGATTAAAATTTTGAAGATAGATTTGATGGAGTGTCCGCGGCACTTTCTGATGGGGTATCGGCTTTAAGGCTACGCTTCCGGTGGCCGCTCACTCTTCCGTCATTGCAAGCCTGTCAAAGACAGGTGCGACAATCCGGTTCTTATTTTCTGAATTGCTTCGGCTTGCCTGTCTTTACCACAGCACGCTCCCTAAAGTCGCTTATATAGGAGAAAAATCGTTAACGGCGCCACAGGAAGGTGCCCTACGGGTGCGCTCCCCGCAAAAACTGAAAAGAAAAGTGTTTTACGCGCCGGTCACCGTGTAGTCACCGGACTGTATCCTGCGTTTGATATGTTTTTTTAAGGTATCCCGTCGGAAAGAGGGCAGGAGATCCAGGAAAAGCACCCCGTTGAGGTGGTCCGTCTCGTGCTGCAGGGCCCTTGCCAGTTGCTCTTCAGCCTCAAGGGTGAATTTTTCCCCTTTTTCGTTTAAAGCGGTCACAGTCACTCTGGCGTATCTTCTGACAGGCGCGAACTCACCAGGCACGGACAGGCAGCCTTCGTCGCCGACCATCTCTCCTTCCGACGCCGTAATCTCCGGATTGATGAACACTTTCGGCTCCCGTGGCCCCTTACTGCCGTGTTCGTCCACCACAAAGATCCGCAGCGGGCGTCCTACCTGCGGCGCCGCGAGTCCATAACCCTTAGCGTCATAGAGTGTATCGATCATATCGGCTATGAGTTTTTTTATATCTTCCGTAATTTCGTTCACCGGCAGGGCCTTTTTTCTGAGGCTTTCCGCCGGAAATGTGACTATATCCAGTACCATTGTTTATCTTCCTCTTGCCTTAATATACAGGTTCATAATTTTTTTACAAGCCCCGCCTCAGGAAGGCGGCCAGAGCCGCGGCGTAGGCGGCCCGCGTCTCATCGTCCCTGATCGCGGCGGACAGCCTGTCGATTTTTGCTGTCTGCCCCGGTGTCATCGGGGGCGCGTCTTTCTTGGGGGGGGGGGGGGAAGCGTACTTTTTTTAAAGGGTAAACCGTATATAGGAGACGTCGATACCCACGTCCTTAAGCTTGCTGAGCATATTATTTTTAATGTACGGGAGCTCCGCGAACCAGAACTTA
>JAVBTI010000074.1:0-3893 GCA_031556255.1 Deferribacterales bacterium
AGCGGCACATATATTGCAAGAGCGGTTATGTCCGGCTCCGACAGCGCAAAAATTGCCGGGGTTATGGAGATAGTGGGCAGGCTCAACAAGGGGCTTGCCGCGTCGATACGCATGTACGCCGAGGCGGCGGCGGAGGCTGAAAAAGTGCGCCGTTCGCTCGATGCCGCTAATATGGAAATCGATAAGGACATGGCTGAGAGTAAAATACTGGCGGATAGCTATGTGAAGACGCAGGGAGAGCTTTCCACAAGGCTGACGCTTATAAAGCACGACGAAAACGCCCAGAAAGAGTACCTTAAGATGCTCAAACAGGAGCAGGACCGTATCACAAAGGCGCTGAAAGAAAGCGCGAAAAAGCCCGCCCCGGCCGACCGGGGAGTTTTTGCCGGGCTTAAAGGAAAGCTGCCCTATCCGATGCGCGGCAAAATAATTGAAACTTTCGGTGAAAAACCGGTGGAAGGCACCAGGCTGACGATCATGCATAAAGGGGTTAAAATAGCCCCGGCGGGCGGCGGCGCCGTGAACTGCGTCGCCGACGGCGCCGTGGTTTATGTTGACAATATAAACGGTATGGAGAATATAATTATCGTGAGGCATGATCGGGATTACTATACGGTTTATGCGAATCTGGATGAATTTTACGTCCAAAATACGGATAAAGTTGAAAAAGGAACTCAGTTGGGCAGAATAAATATTGATTTTAAAGGAAATTCGTCATATCTTTATTTTGAAATCCGGCGGCATGAGGAAGCCGTCGATCCCTTGACTTGGTTTTCTGAAATAATGAATTAATACATACAATCAGCAAATTTGGAGTTTTATAATGTTCAAAGGTAAACTGTTTTCTCTGGCTTTAATAATATTGGCCGCGTTCGCTTTGTTTCTGGGGATAACCCAGATTCAGACCAGGTCGTCGGTGCACGCGGCCAAACAGGACGACCGCTTTAACGAGCTGGAAAATTTCCACCAGGCGTTGACGATTATCAAATCAAATTATGTAGATAATGTTTCGGACAGCACCCTTATACAGGGGGCCATAAAAGGCATGCTGCAGGGCCTCGACCCGCATTCGTCCTACTTTACCCCGGAACAGTACAAAACTTTTATGACCGATATGAAAGGCGAATTCGGCGGGCTGGGAATGACCATAGGCATGCGCAACGAAGCGGTGACGGTCATCGCGCCCATAGAGGACACCCCCGCCGCCAGAGCCGGGATAATGGCCGGTGACATTATCTTTAAAATAGACAATACCACCACCGCCGGTATGGATACGGACGCCGCCGTGAAACTTATGCGCGGCCAGCCTGGCACCAAAGTTACGCTTACCATATTGCGCAAAGGGGCGGACAAACCTCTGGAGCTTACGCTCACGCGGGAGATTATAAAGGTTAAATCGGTCAGATATGAGATGCTGAACGGCGGCATAGGCTATATCAAGCTGAACGGCTTTCAGGAAAAGAGCGGCGATGAAGTAAAAAAAGCCCTTCAGGAGCTTGAGAAGCTGCACTCAAAAGGTATTATCCTTGACCTGCGGAACAACCCGGGCGGCTCCCTCACCGAGGCGGTGACGGTCTCCAGCCTCTTCCTGCCCGTGAATAAAAACGTGGTCATAACCAAAGACCGCACGAATAAAGATACTGTGCTTACCACCAAATCTTTCGCCTACCGGGATCTTAAGCAGCCGCTTGTGGTGCTTGTGAACGAGGGCAGTGCATCCGCCAGCGAGATTGTGGCCGGGGCGATACAGGATCACGGGCGAGGCGTTATAATCGGCACCACGACCTTCGGAAAAGCAAGCGTGCAGACCCTGCTGGAGCTGAGGAACGGCGCCGCTATGAAGCTCACCACCGCGCGCTATTACACCCCGAACGGCAGATCGATCCAGGGCGTGGGAATAGTGCCGGATGTTGCCGTCCCACAGGGCAAGATAGTTTACAGCGAACCCAGGTTCAGTGTGAAAGAGCGGGATCTTTCCGGCCATTTGGTCGGCGAAAATGAAAGTGCGACGGCAGACTCAGATAATATGACCGCTTCACCCGAGACTGATCTCCAGCTTCAGTCCGCGATACAGATGATCAAAGGGTTGGCGTTGTATGGAAAAGATGGAAAATAACGATAACAGCCTGCCGGATGGCGAGGAGCCGGGTCAGAATCCGGAAAAAGGTGACCGGAAAGGCAGGCTGGCCCCAATAATAGGAAAGCTTAAAAGCAGCCCCGTGACTGCGGTGGCGATCCTGTCCGGCGCTTTTGTGGTGCTGGTGGCGGTTGTCATTGCGGCGGTGCTGCTCGGCCGCGGCGGGCAGGAGCCTCTAACCGGCAACCCCTTGCCGGCGACCGTGATCCCCATGCCGGAGCACAAGCCTCTGACAGATGACGAGCTTTCCAAGCACTTGAAACTTTTGTTTTTCGAATATAACATCGGCAAGGACTCCATCGCGGAAAGCTCCGCGGCGGGGGCGGACGGCGCCGTGCCGGTTTATCTGATCAAAGTGACCGTTCCTCCCGAGGTCGCAGAACCGTTGCGGAAAGACGCTGTGAACCTGTTTAGCCTCAATAGGGTGCCGCTCCTTTACTCCGATGATATCCACCATCTTATAGGCGACGCGGGTAGTTTTCGCGCCGAGCTTTTTATAGAAAGGATAAAAACCTCAAAACCGACCACCACGCCGAGCATCCCGGCGGTCACGGGAAAAAACAGCTTCGGATTGACCCCGCCTAAACCGGGGAAGGGTAAAATAGCGCTGCTTATTGACGACGCGGGGATGAATCTTTCCCTTGCCGATCGTCTTACGAAGCTGAAGGTGCCGATGGCCGTGGCTATTTTGCCTCACCTTGTGGCCAGCAGGGAAACGGCAGATCTGGTCAGATCCAGAGGCAAGACCGTGTTTCTGCACTACCCGATGGAGCCGCTTAGCTATCCGTCCACCGATCCGGGGGAAGGGGCGGTGCTGCTGAATATGCCCGAGGCACTGATACAGGCGGTTTCGAAATCGAACGTGGAAAACCTAGGCAAAATAGACGGGTTCAATAACCATATGGGCAGCGCCATAACTGAAAACGAAACCAAAATGAGGCAGGTGCTGGAGAGTATGCGCCAGTACACCACTATGTTTGTGGACAGCAACACGTCCGGTAAAAGCGTGGCGTACAACACATGCGTCACAATGGGGTTATCCTGCGGGATTAACAGAAAGTTTTTGGACAACAGCAACGAGCACGCCTATATCGCGTCAAAAATGTATGAAGCCGCCGAACTGGCCGAGAAACAGGGCGGCATAATAACCATCGGGCACCTCCGTCCCGACACTGTCGCGGTTTTGGAGGCGGTTATACCCGAATTGCAGCAGTTGGGCTATCAGTTTGTGACTGTAAGCTCACTTACAAAGTAATGGTTATCAAGTTTGCGCCGGATAAACATTCGCGTAACCCTATATACAGGCAGCTTGCCGACCACATAATTTCCGATATCAAATCAGGTTTTTTGCGCAAAGGGCGGCGTTTGCCGTCAGTGCGGGAATTTTGTTCGGTTCTGGGACTCAGCGCCAACACCGTCACCCATGCGCTGGATCTCCTGCGCGCGGACGGCTATATCCACATAGAACCTAAAAAAAGGGCCACCGTCACAAACACCGGGGCGTCAATCGGCGGCGGGTTCAGTTGGGATTACTACACCGAAAGCGGGAAACAGCAACTGCGGGCGTCCAGTATATACAGCGACCGCAGTTTTATACGCAGCAAGTCCGATATTATCAACGTTTATGAGATGCGGATAGGCGAGGAGTTCGCCCCTTACAGGCCGGTGAAAGAGGCGCTTTCCAAAGTGTACGAAAACAGTGAAAGAATATTCCACAACTCTTTTCTTAATGTCCGCGGCGCTCCCATGGCAAGAG
>JAVBTI010000103.1:0-21497 GCA_031556255.1 Deferribacterales bacterium
GTTGGATCGGATTGAGATCCCGGACAAAAAAGATTACCATCTCACAGAAGATCTTGCCGATGATTGCATAACATGGATGAAATTTCAAAAAGCGCTTACACCCGACAAGCCTTTCTTTGTATATTTCGCCACAGGAGCAACCCATGCTCCGCACCATGCCCCGCAGAAATACCGCGACATGTTTAAAGGCCAATACAACGAAGGCTGGGATGCCATGCGCCAGCGCACCTATGAAAACATGCTGAAGATGGGCATAATCCCCAAAAGCACAAAATTAGCGGACAAACCTGCGGATATGCCGGCATGGAATTCACTTTCAGATAAAGAAAAGAAACTGTACTGCCGCCAAATGGAGATTTATGCCGGATTCGCACGCCATACTGACGACCAGATCGGGCGTGTGGTTGACACTCTTGAAGAAATCAAGGTTTTAGACAACACCGTCATTATTTATATTCTCGGCGATAACGGAGCTTCAGGAGACGCCAGCTTCACCGGCGCTTTCAACGAAAACAGCATGCTTAACGCAGTCACGGAATCGGTGGACTTTATCCTTTCCAAAGAAAAAGAGCTGGGTACGGAAGCAGCGTATAACCATTATTCGGCCGGCTGGGCTGTGGCGCTTGACGCCCCTTTCAAATGGGTAAAAACTATTGCGTCAAACTTTGGAGGAACTCGTAACGGGATGATATTCCATTATCCTGAAAAATATAAGAACGGCGGAGAAATTATAAGCCAGTTTCACCACGTTATTGACGTGGCGCCCACAGTTTATGAGCTCTGCGGAATTCCAATCCCAAAAATAGTGGACGGCATCGAACAACGCCCTATGGAAGGGGTAAGTATGAAATATGCGCTGGATGATAAAAATGCCAAAGAACGCCACACGACACAATATTTCTCGGTTTTTGCGAACTTCGGTGTGTACCATAACGGCTGGTTCGCTGGGGTTGTGGACAAACTTCCGTGGAATCCGGTGCCTTTGTATAAACGTACCGCCGATGCGCCCTGGGAACTTTATAACATTGACGGAGACTTCAGCATGGCGACCAATCTTGCCGCACAAAACCCCGAAAAGCTTAAGGAACTTCAAAAAGTATTCTTTCAAGAGGGGCTTAAATACAACGTATTTCCGATAGAAGCGTTCGCAGGTAAAAATCTCAACGCGGATATCGCCGGCAGACCAACCGTTATGGGCAGCAGAAAAGAGATCACGCTGTCCGAAGGTATGGGAGGCATAGGAGAACACGCCTTTCTCACACTGAAAAATCATTCATTCACCATAACTGCCGAAGTTGATGTCGCACCAAAGTATACGGATGGCGTAATCTTCGCCCAGGGCGGACGCTTTGGCGGGTACTCACTATATGTGCATAAGGGAATCCCCACTTTCTGCTATAACTGGCTGGGACGAGAGATGTATTACGTTAAGGGCTCCGCATTGAAAGACGAACGCAACCAGATTAAGTTCGTGTTTAAATACGAAGGCGGAAAAGAACGCGGAAAAGGCGGCACTGGCGTACTATACGTAAACAATGCCAAAGTGGGCGAAGGAAAAATAGCTAAAACCATGGGTAACCAGATATCTATGGACGAAACCGCCGATGTCGGTATCCAGCGCGCAACGGCGGTAACCGATGAATACACAGTCAAAACAAGCAAATTCCAAGGTAAGATCTACTCTGTGAATATCAAAGTGGACGATTGAACACCTAATCGTTACTTACAACTCCCGGGCAAGTTTTACTGCCCGGAGAGTGTGTAACAAGGCCTGACCCTGATTCCGGATCATTTTTCTTTCATAATTGGTTCTTCTCTATCTATTGAGTTGACTTTAATAACGGCAGGTCTGATAATCATCCAATGGGGGTGTCCATGCCAATCAGAAGCGCCTTGCCGGATGATATACCGGCACTGAAAGCTATTGCGAGAAACGTTATCCGCCATAACTACACATCTTTTTTGGGAACGGAAGCCACCGCCGCTTTTATTGACAGCGGAATGTCCGATAAAGAGATTGAAGACGGCATGGAGAGTTGTGCAGTGCTGGAAGAAAAGGGAAAGGTGATAGCTTTTGCCGTCACTAAAGAGAATTTATTGCATTTAATCATGGTGGACACGCCTTTTCAGAATGCCGGGTACGGCAGAGCCTTGCTGCTCCATGTTGAAAATGAGCTGTTCACCCGGTACAGCAGCATCTGCCTGCAAACTTTTCAGGAAAATACTGCCGCGGCAATTTTTTATTTAACAACGGGCGGGATTTTTGCGGGTCGGACCGTGTTATCTTAATTGGGGCTTCATTTTATAATATTCAAAAAATGTAAATAAAAAACGACCCCCGCCGTTTACCTTGACTTGACCCGTGATATTTAGATGATTGCGACATGAACATAAACAAGGGTAACAGCGTGCCGTTCTATGTGCAGGTTGCCGAACATATCAAAAATATGATCAGGTACGGTTATTACCCCGTCGGAAAACGTATTTCAGTCCGGAAGGTGTCAGACGAATTCGGAGTGAGCAAAAGCGTCGCCGAAAATGCTCTGGATATGCTCAAATCAGAAAATATCGTTGAAACCCACCATAAATCCGGCACTTATATATCAAAAGACGCCCTGAACAATATTCTGCAGAACACTCCCGACTGGCAGAAGCTTTCCGACAAGGGCGCATACCAGCCGAACCGGGAGGTTATGAAGCAGACATCCATCCGCGGGGCGGACAGATCCGCCATCAACCTGGGGTATTACAATTACGACGAGCCTTATTTTCACCCTTATGAGGCGCTGGAATATGCCATGAAATCCATGCTTGAAATGGATTACGCCGGCATGTTCTCCTGCGGGGACTATCTCGGGCTGCCGGAGCTGCGGGCCGAAGTGGCAAAACATTGCCTGCGTTACGGGATTAAAACCACTCCAGACAATGTGCTGATATTCAATGTCTGGTACCAGGCCATGAACGCCATTTCACACGCGTTTCTAACCCACGGGGCAAACGTGTTCATGTCGGAATACGATGTAATGAACTCCATGCGCACAGTAAGCACGCTGGGAAGCAATATAAATTACATAAACTGCGATCCGGACGGCATCATACCGGAAGATTTGGATAAAAAACTCAGTTTAAAACGCACGGGGGTTATGTATATAAACCCGGTGAACCACTGGCCCACCGGCGCCACATTTAACGAATCCCGCCGGGCTGAGACCCTGGAAATAATACGGAAACATAAGCTGCCTGTCGTGGAGATGGATCTGCTGCGGGATCTGTGGATTGATGAGCCGCCGATGCCCCTTAAATCGGATGATAATGATGGACAGATTATTTATGTGGGAGCAATGTCCAACCTGTTCAACGTCGGTTCGCGTTCGGCATGGGTTGTGGCCCCCGATCCGGTCGTGGAAAGGCTTATGGATGTGAAACTTCAGCTTTACGGCGCTCTTTCGCATCTTGTGGAGATTTTGACATGGCAGATGCTTAAATCGGGTGCATATGTCCGCAATATGGAGCGGATGAGGGAACTATTGCCCGCCAGAATCGACAGCCTGGACAGGATATTCCGCGATTATCTGGGCGGCATGGCCTCATGGGAAAAGAAAAACCTTCTTTACTATTCATGGATAAAGTTCGGCCGGGGAATCAACACCGATAAAGTTTTTCTCGACTGCCGGGACGTTTTCTTCCAGACAGGGAGCTTGTTTAATGACAGGGAGCATTCGCATATACTGATCAGCTCCAATTCAGAGTCTCTTGAAAATATCGAACTGGGTGTGGCCGCAATAGCCGCAAGTGCAAAGAAACAAATTTCATAACTGTTTTATTTTTGTGCACAGAGTGTCCTGACGTATAATCAAAAACTGTCCATTGTTCAAAAATCCATTTGCCGATTATATTCCCCCATCAAGAAGAGGAGGAAATCTTTTATGAAAAACGGCTGGAAACTGTCCCGCAGAAACTTTTTGCAGACGTCGGGCGCCCTTGCCGGCGCAATGGCGCTTGCCGGATGTTCCGGAGGCACCGGCGGCTCCGACGACTTTGCCGCCACAGTCAAAGTGGCTGAGGCCAAATATGACTGCGCCTGTTTCAACAACTGCTCCAACGGGTGCAGGCTATATGCCTATGTAAGAAATGACAGACTCGTCAAGATGAGCATGGCCCCCATGCTCCCTGACGAGCGCTATAACCGCGCCTGCTTCCGCGGGCTTTCACAGATGCAGCGTATATACAGCAGCAGGAGGGTACTCTACCCCATGAAGCGCAAAGAGGGCGTGGACAGGGGCAGCCCGGACGCCTTCGAAAGAATCAGCTGGGAGCAGGCTGTTAAGGAGATCACGGATAAATTCAAGACTATAATGGCGGACACCGCGTCATACGACGGCGGCAAATCCATCGCCTACCTTGCCGGATCGGGCACCTTCGCCAGCGTGAACGGATCCTACGGCAGTTACTACCAGAAACTTTTCACCACTATCGGCGCTTCAAGCGTGCTGAGCTCTCTCGACCAGAATACCGCCCAGGGCTATGTAAAAGCCTACGGCCCGGCCCCGGTGTGGGTTTCCGGCATAGGCAATCAACACTCGGATGTGGAGAACTCGGACGTCATACTGATGTGGGGCACGAACCCCTCCAGCGCCGTAATACAGGTTTGGCACCATTTCGCGGAAGCCCGGGACAGGGGAGCGACCCTTGTGTCCATCGATATCAGGATGTCCGGCGGCGCCGCCCGCGCGGACAGGTTCGTAAACATACGCCCGGGTACGGATATCCTCCTGGCGCTTTCGATGATAAAGCTGATCATCGAACGGAGCTGGTACAACGAAGAGTATATGTTTAAAAACACCACCTCGCACTTTCTCGTTATCACTGAGCCGGGGCATGTTAATTACATGAAGATGCTCCGCTCCGCCGACCTCGGTACAGCGAACGGAACGGAATTCTGCGCTATGAAAAAAGACGGCACCCTTGTCAGGACAAGTACAAACAGCGTCCTGCTGGGCAAAACCACAATAGCGGACAGCTACGGTGATTATGCAGTGGACGGGACCTATACTGTTCAGGACGGCGGCGGCAACGATATCCAGGTCAAAACGGTGTTCCAGCTTCTTAAAGAGCATGTGGACGCGGGCAACCCCCACGGGGTATACGACATGACCGTCACCAAGGGGCTCACCGGTATAGACGAGGCGGTCACGGAAGACCTGACCAGGCTTTATATCGGCGACTTCGCAAACGGAGGCACAAAGAGAAACAGATCCGCCATCATATGCGGATTCGGCGAGGACCACCATTCAAACGGCCACCATATCTATTTCGGCAAAGCTATCCTGGCCGCGATAACCGGCAACGTAGGTAAACCCGGCACCGGTATCGGCGGAACGGGAATCATGTCACCTTACGTCAACCACGCGGGACTAAACGGCGGCGGTTACTATTCAGCTTATATTCCCATGCCCTGGGTTAACGATATCTTCAACAGCGATGACCGTGCCGCCGCCATGACGGAGGTCCGGCACTACAACGCGAACGTTCCTTTCAACCTCCCTCTCGGCGGGCCGCAGGAGATGTTCATGGGCTCCACGAACAGAATTCGCGCGTTTTTCGTGAGCGCGGGCAACCCTGTGACCAACTATTGCGAAACGGGCAGCCTTATCGGAACGAACGGCCTCCTGACCAAAAAAGTGAACGGCAAATATAAGCTGGAGATGTTTGTGGTGGCTGATACGGAGTTCACTGACACAACAGCTTACGCCGACTATATCCTGCCTGTGTGCCACTGGTTTGAAAAAGAGGACTCGAACGGCTTCGGCAGCACGCCTATGCTTCTGTACCAGGCAAAGGTTTTCAACCCCGCCGGTGAATCGCTCCCCGATACTGAGATTGCCAGGAAGCTTGCCATAGGTATGGGGTACGGCGGCGAGTTTGCAATGACGGCCAATGAACTGTTTGAGGCGGCGCACAGCGAAGAAAGCTACAAGGCATGGTTCCAGAGCCGCACCGGCCGCCAGCCCGCTGCGGAAGAGACACTCAGCCCATCAAGGATCCGCGAGGAAAAAGTTATGCGCATCCTGCCCAGCATAACTGTGAACGGCAAGAAAGAGGCAATCTATCCCATGTGCCGCGACGATTCCGGCACGGAGCCGGATCTGAAGATCGATACCCTGACTACCGGCAGGCTCGAAATATATTGCGAAGACCCGGCTTCTGCGGCGCTGAACGCCGCCGTGGCCAACATCGGAAGTAATGCGGGGAATGTGGCCGCCTATGAAAGGTTCCCCATATTCGAACCCCCATACGAGACCTGGGACGCGGCCTGGAACGCATCCGCCAGCGCTCTTTACCCGAACACTTCCGGCATCGACGCCGCACACACGCGCAATGCGATGGTCACCGACAGCTACCTTGACAAATATCCTTTCCATAACTTCTCACAGAGGATACGCTGGCGCGTGCATACGCAGTGGTATGATATCCCCTGGATAAGGGAGCTGGAAGCGCAGCCCATAGTGTATATATCGCCGGACGACGCGAAAAAAGTCGTCGGCGGCCCCGTTGTCACCGGGGACGTGGTGGAGATATACAATGACAGGGGCGCTTACCGGTCCATGGCAGTAATCACGCCGGGACTGCGCCCCGGGATGATCGACGCCCCCCGCGGCTGGCAACGCTGGCAGTATGACAAGTTCTACGGCAAAGACGCCGGCTATGCGCTTAACCCC
The DNA here is from genome assembly GCA_031556255.1 of Deferribacterales bacterium. Classification (GTDB taxonomy): domain Bacteria; phylum Chrysiogenota; class Deferribacteres; order Deferribacterales; family JAISNW01; genus JAIRQX01. Next base: position 6,720 of record JAVBTI010000103.1, read on the forward strand.
GGGGCCAAAGACGCAGGAAGCTGCAACGACGTGACCTCCAGGCGCGCGCACGTGTATTCGATATGCCAGGCTTTCTTCGATGCGCGGGTGAATATCAAAAAGATCAGCAAAACGGTATAAGGGGAAGTGTAATATGAGTAATGTCAAATATGTCATGGTTATAGATCAGCGGCGCTGCATAGGCTGCCATACCTGCGCCGTAGCCTGTAAATCGGAGAACAACCTGCCCAACGGCGCGGACCAGTATCTCGTAAGCGTGGTGACGGAGGGGGCGGACTATATAGACGTGCCCGTGGGCGACAAAATGAACGATACCTGCACCATGGACACATATATGAGGCAGGGGGACAACGCGCTCCGCATGGACTACCTCACACTCTCCTGCCAGCATTGCAAAGACGCGCCCTGTGTGAAGGTCTGCCCCATGGGCGCCACAACCCAGAAAGAGAACGGCATAGTGGATCAGAATACAAATTTTTGCATAGGCTGCACCGAATGCATAAAAGCCTGTCCTTATGAGGGGAAAATGCGGATCACGATGGGCTACACCACGGAATTTTCGGTGCATTTTACCTCGGGTTCGCAGGATATCTACCCTACCCGCCCTCTGACCGTGAAAAAGTGCACCTTTTGCTCCCACAGGATTGATAATACGGAATTGCCGGAAAGAGACAGGAAGCCGTTCTGCGTGGACCACTGTCCAGGCAGAGCGAGGTTTTTCGGCAATATCAACGACACCAACAGTGAGGTATATAAGTTGCTGCACAGCGGGCGGAAGGTGAAAGTGCGCCCCTTCCCGACAAAAAACGGCAGCACGCCGAACGAACCGTCGGTGTACTTTCTGGAGCACACGCTCTCTTAAACGTATATTAACTCTCCTCACTCTCAATAAAAAAGCCGGGCGCACCGCCCGGTTTTTTAACGCTGTACAATTGAATTAACATTTTTTTCATGCTATCCTTTTCACCGAGGTGCCATGAAAAAGTTTCTTTTCATCCGTTTCAGCTCTCTTGGGGATACAATCCTCACCACCGGTATTATACGCAAGGTCAGCGAACTGTTGCCCGGCGCGGAGATACATATACTCACATACGAAGAGTTTGCCGCTGTGTGGCGGCCGTTGCCGTTTGTGGCGCAGATACACACAATCAAACGTAAAACCGGCCTTGCCGCGTTTATAGCTTTTCTGCGGGGTATGCCTAAGTTTGATGGGATATTCGACCTGCATGCCAGCACGCGCTCAGCCATTGCGGGACGCGCCATCAGCGGAAAGGTATATGTATACAATAAACAGTCACTCTGCCGCCGCCTGTTTGTAAAGTTCAGGATTTGCAGGGAAAAGCTGGACGTGCATACCGTACAGCGCTACGCGGAAGCTGTTTTCCCGGCGCTTGGCTTCCACGTGCCCCCTTTGGATGAGTTGCGTCCATATATTCCGAATCAAAATACCACAGATGTAAATAAAGTCGTGCTGCACCCGTTCGCCAGCAAAATAACGAAAACATGGCCGTATTTTCCTGAGCTGGCGCGGCATCTGGCCGCAAGCGGACGAAAAACGTATATCATAGGCAAGGGTGATTTTCCGGTTATAGAGGGTATTGAAAGGATTAATACGCCTGAACTGGCAGAAATGTTCAATTTTATATCCGATGCCGCGGTCGTGGTGACGACCGATTCCGGCCCCATGCACGCTTCCGTGGCTTTAAACAGGCTGACGGTGGCGATCTTCGGCAGCACCACACGGGAATTAGGATTTTTTCCGCTCTTCAGCGGCTGCGAAATAATGGAAAAGGACGGCGTTCCCTGCCGCCCCTGCCATGTCCACGGTCTGCCCGCCTGCCCTAAAGGGCATTTCAACTGCATGAAGCTGATTGATGTGAAGTCTGTGATAAAAATTATAGAGGAACGATGACCGGCGGATTATAAACTGCAAATCACCGCTTATTATAAATTACAACTGTTGTCAGCTCCGGGCACACAAACTCCCCGCCGTCCCAGCGTACGACCCGCTCCTGCGGCGTGGAAAGGGCCATTATTATCCATACGTACTTTTCTTTTGTGATTTCAGGATGCCCTGCAAACAGCCTCCGCAGTTCCGTACCGACTTTTGTAAGGATTATGGCGTTACCGTCCGGCAACTTCCGCTCCCCGGCCGTGTCTTCGGCGTGGAGCGATATCATCTCCGCGTCATGCCAGGGTATATTAAGCATTGCCGCCGCGGCCTGCACGACGCTCACCCCCGGAACGGTTATAATTTCGCGGCCGGTTACATATCGCCGCAATCCGGCCGCCTGGCTGTAGAATCCGGCGTCGCCGGAGAGCAGCACGCCGATCAGTTCCTCACCGCGCCGGTTTATCAATTTTGCCGCTTCTTCCGAAGAGGCGGGCAGAATGATTGAAGACGCCGCGCCTCCGAATACTTTGATCAGTCTTTCAGATCCGGCGAGAAGGCCGCATTTTTTGACGGTATTGAGAGCTTTCACAGTTATATCTTCCGCACCGCCGGGGCCGCATGAGATAAGGTAAAGTTTATTCATGATTTCCCACCCCCGCTCCGGCCATTGAAAACAGTTTTACTTTAACAGACCGGAATCCGTAATCTTCCGCTATTTTCAGCGCTATTTTCCCGGCAAGTATATCCATTTGCCCGCGCCATTCCGGCATGCACACCTCTTCCAGGCTGTTAATCCCATTTTTTATGCCGAAAAGGCTGCGAACATAGTCATTTGCCTGAACTGAGCGGGTTGAGTGCGTATTTTTAGCCCCCATAGCCAACTTGGCCAGTTTTCCGGGATGCCCGGCAACACCGGCTTCATCGTATCCTTTGTTTCTAAGGTATGTGAATGCTTCTTCAGCGTAGTTGCTGAACTGCACAGCGGCCGCACCGGGCACCGCCTTATGTAAGGCAGTTTCACCTATTTTGCCGGGTACAAGCCATATAAAGTGGGTATTTTCGGCGGCAAGCATGTCTATTTCACAACAGATAGAAGCTACGAGCGCATCGGAACTCATGGGGCGCACGATGCCGGATGTACCGAGGATGGATATGCCGCCGGTTATCCCCAGACGGCTGTTAAACGTTTTTGCTGCGATTTTTTCCCCGTCAGGGGCATGTATTGTGACTTTTGCACCTTTGCCTGACGGCAAGAAAGGCCTGAGGCTGTCTATAATCATCCGCCTTGGAGTGGGGTTGATTGCGGCGTTTCCCACCGGCACGGACAGTCCTTTCCTGGTCACTCTGCCTATCCCGGTTCCTCCGTCCACGGTAATACCGCTGCCGTCAGTGATTTCCACAGTCGCACAGATAAACAGACCGTTTGTAACATCCGGATCATCGCCCGCGTCTTTAAAAACGCCTGTTATTCCGTTCCGCTCGCCCACAGGTATGGGGATAGAGCCGCCGCCGGGCAATTTTATATCTATAAAAGAGGGGACGGCAGCACCTGTCAGTCTGAGGTATGACGCGATTGCCGCCGCCGCCGCCGCACTGCCCGTTGTGAAGCCGGTACGCTCTTTTTTCATTGCACGGTCGTTCTGGGCAGGCGCATCACCCGGACGTTTGTGACCCTTTCATGGTAAGGCCCGCGTTTTGAATGCCCGCCCATGTTCAGGCCGCTCACTACCACTCTTGCGGGGAGGCGCAGAGCCACATTATCACTGTTTTTAACTTCAAAAGACCAGATAGCGTGGATTGCGTATGGTTCACCGGCTACGCTGCCCACATAAAGCATTATATGACCGGGCAATTGAAGCACGGTTGCTCCCGGAACACCGAAAAAAGTAATTATCTGCCTGGTGGAAAGCGCATTGACCATTTTACCGGAATATATTATGTCGCCCGAGTTCCCCTGTTGGCTTGAATTTCGCGGCAATATAAGCCCCATAGCCCCGAATATCCGCAGCACAAAACCTGAGCAGTCCTGCTCGCCGTACATCCCGCCCCACCCGTATGGTGCGTGAAGCATTTCGAAGGCGAGATTCAGAGCATTCCTGGAAGTATATGGGAGATATCCTTTGCAGACGAACGAGTTATCCACGTATCCGGTCGTTACTTTAAGCCACCCGTATCCGTCCCGGCCGGGCCACAGAACGGCGGTGCGGTTGTCCGCTTTTATCGCCGTCTTGTCGATGGGAAGCCTGCTTCCGAGGGCCAGCCATGAGATATATTCCCGCAGAGCCGGGTCACTATGCACAGATGTCCTGTAACGGGTTGTTATCACGAAACCGACAGGTTTTTCCCATTGTTCTATCTCATGGAGAGAGCATAAGGCAACGTGTTCAACCTTTACCCAGCCCACGGTCAGCGCGGAACGCGCGTAAAGCCATTTTCCATCCGCAGTGCGCCAAAGAACCGCCACAGGAGTCCCCGCATCAAGGGAACTCATTTGAAGACGGTCAAAGTAGCCTGGATCTCCCTTGCGCATGAGTTTTTCATCTGTGGGCAAAACGCGATGGGATATGTTTTCCGTGATGATTCCAAATGATATGGGCTTCAGTGAGTCACCGTTCAGTTTTTCCAGTTGAAACCGGGCATATACAGCCGACAGACTTTTTTTGTTCGCGTAGGAGCCGTTTTCGAAATAGAGCCCCTGATCGGCTACTGCGTCGTAAAGCGTTGTTATAGATGTGCGTATTTCATCGCCGGGTTTATACTCGCCGTATTCAGAAACTTTGATTATACGGTGGTCGGCGGCGGTGAGAGCGTTAAAGATTTCTATCTCATCCGCCGACATGATTATTTCATCGGGCAGATCCGCCTTATCGATCCAATATCCCGCCGTCTGCATCTCCGGCGTTATCTCCGGCATGGCCTGCACAATGGGGTTATTGGCCAGCGGAATTATGCTATTGTTAGCGACGGGTGCGCCGCAGCCGGCAAGCATTAAAACTGCAAGAGCCGCCGAAACAACCCGCTGTCTCATATTTTAATGAATATCGCCGGAGCAGTAATGCTCTTCTATTGTTTTTCTTACCTCAGCTTCGGGCTGCATACCAAGTGTTACCATCATCGCGCCCTGATATATGGCTGTTATATCCGCGCCAACAGCATCTTCCGTACTTCTGAGCTTAGTTGCATCCCCTTTGTAGAGATCCCTTATAAAGATCAGCACCTCACCATGCCACTGGTCTATCTCTTTCTGGGCTGGAGATGGGTTGGTCTGCATTTCCTGCTGCATGGCAAAGAGTGCTTCGTCCGTGATCTGTGTGTTGTTGTCCACGAACGGTTTTTCGTACTTATCCATCTGCTCCTGCTTTTCAACTATGAACCTGCCGAACACATCAATGAGCCATCTTGCATCCTGGCAGGCCACGCCTGTATGCCCGGCCTGGATATAGCGCACTGTGGCGTTTGTCACAGATACTTCTTTTTTCTGGTTCTTAACCGCCACAACCCCCACCAGAGCTGCTACGGCTATAATAAATGCTGCAATTATCACTTTTTTAGGCATAAATCCTCATCCTGTTTTTAATTCAATTAAATGCACACGTCATTCCGATACTGCCCCCCTCGTTTGGAGGAGGCGGACCACACGGAGCGCCGGATGCGCAATCTGTGAACCTCATCCTGGGTTGCCTCGTCGCCGCGCTCACCGCAATGACGAAAAAGACCCATTATATGCCGGCCGCGTCATATCGTGCCGGTACGCGCGCGTCAAATCGGATGCAGCGCCGGGTGGTTTCCGATTTCACACGCACATTATGTGGGCCATGTTATACGGCCGCCGTTATAACCTATCACCACCAACGGTATGCAGTTCAGGAACAGCATTACGTTATACAGTCCGCCGCTTCCGAGAGCTGTCTCTATAAGCAGCATCAGACCAAGAACGGCGGTGAATATAAACTTCAGCCGGAAATGTATGTTCATACCCCGGTTGTAATTAACCCACCAACTGAATATCCCCGCGCCTGCCGCGAAAAAGATCGACAGGAGCGCGCAAACCACAGCGTAATAGCCTGCATAATGAAAATGACCCACAAGATGCCCGCCCAATGTACCGCCGAAGCCAAGAAGCTGCAAAATATTCATCAGCAGCGCAAAAGGTACCAGCGCCATCGGGAAATGCACTACCATAGGGTGAGGGTGTGTTATGGCATAAAAATCCTGAAGTTTTTTCAGCCGGGCTTCCTGCGGAGTGAGCTCCGTCCTGACAGCCTCCATCAACTGGCCGACTGCGGGGAATTTTTCCAGAACAGACACACCGTGGGGTGCGACAGATATGAAAGGGGTGAGATCGGTTCCGGCTTCGTGGCGTTTCATGTGAACGCCGTCTTTCCACATCCTGCTGCCGGAAACGTCGTACACTTTGCCGTGGTAGGCTATATAAGCCGGGCGCCCCTCTTTTCCGTCATACTTTTTCAGCTCTTCCTTTGTGAAATTCTGCATTTGTGATCCTTAAAGCAGTTATTTTATCAGGCAAATCCCAAATCCGACAGAAGGCTGTCGTAATTTTTCTTCTCTTCGTTGCCGCTCAGAGCGGGTTTCATGAATCCCACCATCGCGCCCAGCCGGGCACCAATTTCTTCCACCGAACGGATAACTTTGTTGAGTTTTTGTTGTGTTATATCCTGAAACTCCAGCGCTTCAAGGATGTGTAGCCCCAGGTCGCCCGCCTGTTCTATTCTGACAGCTGTTGCATTCTTATGTTCTTCGAAGGCGGCATTATCTTTTGCCGTAACGGCTTGCTGCATATTTTCCACATCGTTCTGGAGTGATTTATAGAACTCAGCCATAGCCCTGGCGTTTTCAAGAAGATTGAACGCGGCCTTTTCAGTTGCCTGGTTGACATCGGTCAGAGATGAGGCGACACGGGGCAGTTCCTGCTGGGAGGTGATCACTGAAGGGGGTATTTCGTCAACGCGGGTCTTTATGTCCACCAGAAGACGCAACAGTTCGGCTATTTCGCCCTTGACAGAAAAATCCAGCTCGTTTGCTTCGCCGGCGATGATCCGCCGGGCTACATCTTTAAGCTCGTCAAGGGTTGGCGTTTGGCTGTCCGCCGGGGTTTCGGCTCTGTCAGGAGCAATTTCGGCGGATATAGCGTCCGCCGGGGTCAGATCATTTTTTTTTTTTCGGCGTCGTCGTGTCCGGCGCGCCGCTTTTTGTTTAACTCGTCAGTTTCCGCTTCCCTTTTAGCGAGTTCCATCGCAATCAGGTCTTCTATACTCAGCGCGTCTTCCCCGCTTTTAGACTGGGATTCTTTACGTTTTTTATTGAGCTCTTCCGTTTCGGCCTCTCGTTTGGCGAGCTCTTTTGCAATGAGGCTGTCCAGTTCATTCTGCTCGACATGGGCTTCAGGGTGGGCCTGTTTGTTGCTCTGTCTTGATATGTCGTTAAGGACTTCGTTGATTTCATCGTCGTCATCATCATCGTCAGCGACAGATGTAATAAGAGGCTTGGAGAGCGCATCGGCTTCGTCGGCCATGGAATATTTTTTGACGGGTTCTGATGGCACAGCCGCAGGCTTTTCAGCTTTCGAAGTTTCTTTGTATTCCTGCGGGGCCCTTTTTTCTTTGGAACCGAGGAAACGCTTGCGCAGGGAGCTTTCACCGCCCTCGCCGCCTTCGCCCACAACCCGGTCTATATCCAGGAGTATTATCAGCCGCTCCTGATATTTGCAGATCCCCAGTATATACTCCTGCCCGACAGCGCCAACCAGTGGCGGGGTGGGTTCGACCATAGACCTGCCGATGCGGATCACCTGTGTAACCTCGTCCACGACGAAGCCTATATTTTCTTTTTCAAAACGTACAACTATTATCCTTGTGGATTTGTCGAAATCTACTTTGTCCAGATTGAAGCGCACGCGCAGATCTACCACGGGAATAACCTTGCCGCGCAGGTTCATAACGCCCAAAACATAACTTTCGGACCGCGGAACAATGGTTATTTCCACAGTACGTATGATCTCCTGGATTTTAAGCACATCGATGGCGTACTCTTCCTCACCCAGTTTCATACCTACGAGCTGTATTACTTCCCCTTCTTCGCCCAGTTGGGCATTCATATCGTCCAGAATAAGTTCACTCATAAAGATCCCTCTGTTCAAAGTCTGGTAAGCAGCATCCCGCGTATATCATCTATGCAGGATGCCGTACCGCTGTCACGGTTCGAATAGTAGAAAGGTTGCATTATGCGCACACTTTCACTGATCTTCTCATCATAAGGTATAAAACCCAATTTTTCAACTGTTATGCTGAGGTATTTTTTCAAAATCGTCTCAAAGCCGTAAAAAACGTTCAATTCTTTCTTGAATCTTATCATGTTTAAAACAATTCCAACCTTATATCCGCAGACAAAATTTTTGATCGACTCCGCCACCAAAGGGTCTATTCGTGCCACATCGGCTACTATTCCGTCGATATTCGGATAGGTCAGGCTTTTGTTGCGCAGACGTTTGTTTATATCTTCGAAGGCCGGATTTGCAGAAAGGTATCTTTCCAGATAGCGGTAGACAGCTATTTTTATAAACCCGTAGGCGTTTTCTATGGAAGTGGGTTCGGAATTCATCGCCACCACCTTACGGTTGGCGAGGTTGAAAAAATCCACGGTATTGAAACTTGTGCCGGCGCCGAGATCCATAATAACATGGGCATAATCTGTTTTTTCAAGCTTGTCCATGAACCGGGCGCGTTCAACTTTTGTAATGTGCGCCATTCCGAGCACATCGCCGGAGCCCGCTATGAAATCAATTCCTACAGGGGTTTTAGTGATAATACCTTCTATGTGTGTTTTTTCACGGAGAAAGTTGTATATCCCCACCGGGGGCACTTTGTAGCCGAGGAAGTTGTGCAGGTTGGCGCCGCCGAGGTCTGCATCCACAAGGAGAGTAGGCTCTCCCGCCGCCGTCAGGGACATGGCGAGGCTGGACGAGAGGAAACTTTTCCCCACGCCGCCCTTACCACTGGCGATCGCTATAATGTCAGCCATACGTGTCAACCTTTACCGGGCGGATTGTTGTTGTCGTGCTCATCGGTAACACCGGAACCGGCCTCCTGTTTTGCCGCGCCAGCGGCAGCATTCACGACGGACCTTCCTTTATACCTTTTCATTATATAGTAGACAATTATATATGTAAAGACAGATAATATGGCGCCCGCCACATGTGTACCGACAATAAAGGGTATCAGTAACGCCTTTCCCGTGTTGAGAAACACTTTCAGATTCAGGTTCGACCAGTCTATGCCGAAAGCTATATCCATATCCAAAAGCCACATGCCAAGCTTTGTAGTCAGGGCATATATGAAAGGTATTGTGAAGGGATTCGTGATATATGCGCCAGCCATCAGCGGATATATGGGCATACGGAACAGAGTCGAGCAGGCGATGGCAAGGTATGTATGGAATCCCACATACGGGGACATACCTATCAGCACCCCCAGGGCGCAGGTGAGCGCCATTTTCCGTGGGGCCACGTCAAGGCTCATCATCAGCCTGAGCTGCTCCCGCAATCTATCTTTAAGTTTAGGTCTACTTGACATACGAAAAGGTGTCCTTCATCGGGGTGCATTTTTCCGCACCAATCTACACCATATCATCATTCGTAACCAAGTAAAGGGGAAATTTGGGGTTTGCAGAGACTTGGCAGGACTTGGAAGCCCGGCGGAAGATCCGAAGTCCCGCTGACCCACTGTGCCAAAGTCACCGCACTCTGTTCCACCAGAACAAAGCGTATCGATATTCTTGACAAACGTCTGATTTAGTAACAGTCTGTACCGCTTCCAATAATTTTTTGAGGATATATATCTATGGCAGCCAGGGGGAAATTAACGCTTGTTATTGTTCTTACAATTATTTTGGCGGGCACCGGCATAGCCGCTTCACTTTTATTCCGCCACAAAAGCAGAGTATAACCGAAACGGAAGGGAACCGCAGGACAAAACCCTGTTCCTCTCCGGCGTTTACGCCTGTTTTACAGTAACAGCACTCCCGGCGGCTTTTTCCCGCCTCTGACGGCAAGTTTCGCAGTTGCATTCCAGTGATTCCAACGCATCCTCGCCTATAGTCAGAAAATAGTCCAGTATTTCCGGGTCAAGCTGGCTCCCTGCTGCATCCCGCATTATTTTAACGGTATCTGCGATGCTTTTGGCAGGTCTGTACGCCCTGTATGTCCTCAGCGCGGAAAATGTATCCGCAACAGCGATTATGCGTGATTCCAACGGAATCTCCCACCCTTTCAGCCCGTAGTAGCCGGAGCCGTCCATACGCTCGTGGTGATACATAATCCAATCCCCCATCTCCCTGAAAACGGTATTATCAAGGATGATTTTGCCGTTCTCAGGGTGCCGTTTCATAATCCGCCATTCGTCGCCGCTGAGAGCGCCCTCTTTATTCAAAACCCCGTCCGGGGTCATAATTTTGCCTATGTCATGTAAAAGAGCCGCCGTCATAAGCTTTGAACGATCCACCCTCTGCTTCATTTCATAGGGCAGGCGCTCATAAATAGCCCCCGCCACAACATGGACGTGGTGGGAATGCCCCTGCGTGTACGGGTCTTTTGCTTCCAGAACGTCAATGAAATACTGAATGAGCCCGTTTCCGTTTGAATCTTCCGTTAACATAAGCGCCTCCTTGACTTCCATGCCACTTTAATATATCTGAAACAAAAAAGAGTCTGTTGTTTTTACAACAAACGAGGCGCTTTGTGAAAAAATACTACAATTCCATAAAAGCATCCTCCCTGCTGGAGGGAATTAATGAAAATGAATGGGAATCGCTGTCCGGCTGTCTTTCCGCAGCCCACAGGCGCTACAAAAAAAACAGCTTCATCTTTCCGGCGGGGGAAACAGCAGTGCTTGCGGGAATAGTCGTGTCTGGTAAAGTTCATGTGGTAAGGGACGATTTCTGGGGGCGGCGGTTAATCCTCGCGCATATTCCGCCCGGAGAGCTTTTCGGGGAGGCTTTCGCCTGCTCAGGCGATAAAACCCACGTGAGCGCCGTGGCGGCGGAGGAATCGGAGATCCTGCTTATCGACTGCGCCAAAGTCGTCTCTGCCTGCTCGAATTTCTGCGCCTTCCATATGAAGGCTATGAAAAACCTCATCCGCATACTGGCCGGCAAAAATGTCCGGCTTACCAGGAAAATGGAGCATATAACCCGCCGGACGACCAGGGAAAGGCTTCTGTCTTATTTCTCCGAAATGGCGGCAAAAACAGGAAAAAACGTCTTCGAAATACCGTTCAACCGGCAGGAACTGGCCGACTATCTCTCCGTCGACCGCAGCGCCATGTCGAACGAGCTCTGCAAAATGCGGGACGAAGGAATGTTAAATTTTCATAAAAACAGATTCAAAATTACTGAGGATCCGGCAATATGTGCAAAACTTCCCTGAATCCAGGTTTCCGTTTTCCGTCATTGCGGTCTACGAACCGCAATCCAGGATGAAATCAATACGGCAAGACCATTTTGTCTATAATACTGGATTCCTGGTCAAGCCCGGAATGACAATATTTCCGTTTTACAACCTTATTTCCCCATCCATCCCAACGTTGTCCAGAAATGTTTCATCGTGGGAGATAATGATCAGCCCGCCTCTGTACTGGTTCAGTGCGCTTTCAAGTATCTCCAGCGACTGTATATCCAGATTGTTTGTAGGTTCGTCCATTATTATGAGGTCCGGGTGTGTTTCCGTGGCCAGCACGGCGGCCATACAGCATCGTAAAAGCTCCCCGCCGGAAAGCACATTCGCGGGCTTGTAAGTCTGGGTGTTGCGGAAATTGAAGTTTGCCAGCGCCGCGTGCGCCTCGTTTATGGTCAAGCCGGGATTGATCGCCCTTATGTTCTCAAGGACACTTTTCTCCGGGTCGACGGAAGAAAGGTTCTGGTCAAGGTAAATAAAATAGCCGTTCCTCTTTATTACCCCCTTCTGCGGCTCCAGCAACCCCATTATCAGTTTTACCAGCGTGGTTTTGCCGGAACCGTTGCCGCCGCTGACGGCAAGCCTTTCCCCGCCGCGCACAAGCAGGCTGAAATCTTCCAGTATCAACCGCTCTCCATAAGCGAAGGTTATATTCTCCAGCTCCGCGAGACGCTCGCGTACGAAAGGGTTTGCGGGCACAGGGATCTTTATGGGATACTTTTTCAGCTCCGCGCTCACCGCCTCCAGTTCCTTTTCCACCTTCTCTATCTTAACGGCGGAAAGCTCCTTCTTTTTACCTAAAGTCACCTCAGACCGCCCTTTGAGCGCGTTCGCCGCGATCCGCGGGTAGCGTCCCCTGGCTATCTTGCTTTTCCCCACTTTTTCGCTGCGGTCGGCTTTCTCCGCGTCTTTGGTCATGGTGGATTTGAGCCGCCTCTGTTCGCTCTTCATCGTAGCCTGCTTCTGCACAAGAACCTGCCGCATCCCCTCTTTCTCCGCACGGTAAAATGTGTAGTTTCCGCCATAGAGCCCGAGCTTCCCCCGCTCCAGCTCCATGATGGAGGAAACATTTTCCAGCACGTTCCTGTCGTGGGATATGATGAGCACCCCCGCGCGGGTTTCCAACATGCGTTTCACGAAGAGCGCACGGGAGGAGGCGTCGAGATTATTTGTGGGTTCGTCGAAGATAATGATATCCGCGCCGGACAGGAAAGCCCCCGCCAGCAGGAGCTTTTCTTTTTCGCCGCCGGAAATGGCGGCCAGATCATGTTCCGTCGAGATATGGGATATGCCCCAGAATACAAGCTCTTTGGCAACCTGTTCACGGATGTCCCAGTCGTCGCCGATTATCTGAAAATGTTTTTCAGATGCGTCGCCAGCTTCCACGGCCTCCAACGCGGCTATTTTCCCTTTGATGTCCAATAGGGACTTGGCGGCACCGCCCATGGGCAGGGACGCCTGCGGCAGATAGAATATGTCGGCATTTGAGGTTATTGTGCCTGCCGACGGCGCGAGCAGCCCGGCATTGATCTGTGCCAGCGTGCTTTTACCCGCGCCGTTGTTGCCGATGAGCGCGTTTTTATCGCCGCGGTTGACTGTAAACGACAGGTTCTGAAAAAGCGGTGAATTGTCGGGCAGATTGTATGAAATGTTGTCGGCGGAAATAAACGATCTAAGCATAAAGTAAACCTCATAAATGTTATTGGTTGTCCGTTTTATGCTTTAACGATCATCTTTCACCCCGCGGCTTGATGTCTGAATTATAGTATCAATCACGGCAAATGGCAAGGGGGAGAATTTTACGCCCTTTAAATCAAAAAACCCCGCAAACTTCGCGGGGAAATACGGGGGTGTATTTTATTGTACTCAAAAAAACTCATTATTATTGGATTCCCGCCTTCGCGGGAATGACGGAACAGCCGCCTGTAACGGGCGGCTTTTTACAGCCTTAGTAGTGCGCCGCCCTCAAGAGAGAAAGCGCTTCGCTTGATATGATAACCTTGTCCATGGACATCTCTTTATCAGGCAAAGCTTTCTCGCTTTCCGCCTTTTCGGCATCACGCGCTTTAAGCATTTTAGACAGGTCGCTCACACTTTTATTGTCCACATGGGCGGAAGTTGCGGAATATGCCGCGTACATATTATTAATTAACAATGAGTCTTGCATTTTTCCCTCCGGATACTAACTTATCGGGTACAAAGCAAAAGACGTGCCATGCTTTGGAACAGGAAGAGGAAAAAAATTCTTTCTCCTACTCCTGCAAAAGTTTCGGGGCACACGCCCATAATGTTAAAAATAGTGCTTGCGTACAGACAAAAGGTGTTGTATACGCAGTCTCAGATGACCTGCAAAAACCCCTAGAGGGGCAGGTGTCGAGGGGATTATATGGCTAAGCCCATCCGCAAAGTTGCCCCCGCGGCAACAACTTTAACGTCCTCCCCAGTTTGCGACCGGATTTTCGCGCCTGAAGCGCAGTCCGAGGCTAACGACGAAGGAGACCAGCCTCCAAGTAGATTAAACTACTCGTCATTCATTGATGCCGCATCAGGAAATGCTGCCGTTCCGGCTGTATCGTCGCCGTTCAGGCGCGAGCGTTCCACCACTTCACGAACTTTATTCAGAAAAACTTACTACCCCGGTACCACTCAGAAAGAGTGGGACGATTGGCACTGGCAGCTTGCACACAGGATTACCACTGCTGACGACCTGGCACGCATGCTGAAACTGTCCGGCGGAGAGCTTCAGGCTATTTCCGGCGGCGGGAATCAGCTCCCGTTCGCCATAACCCCATATTATGCGTCGCTGCTCGATCCGAACGATCCCACCGATCCGCTCAGGCTTACGGTTGTACCAACGGCGAGCGAGTTCCACGTCGACCAGTCCGATATGATCGACCCTCTGGGCGAAGAGCACGACGAGGCCGCCCCCGGGCTTGTCCACAGATACCCGGACAGGGTGCTCTTTCTCGTGACCTCCTTCTGCTCCACCTATTGCAGATACTGCACCCGTTCACGCATGGTGGGCGAGGACAGCCACGGCAGTTGCGGCGACAGATGGCAAAAAGCCATTGATTACATAAAAGCCCACCCGGAAGTCCGCGACGTGCTGATCTCCGGCGGCGACCCGCTCACCCTGTCCGACGAGATGCTGGAAAGCATACTTTCCCGGGTGCGCGCGATCCCGCATGTGGAGTTCATCCGTATCGGCACGAAAATCCCTACGGTGCTTCCGCAGAGGATTACGCCGAAACTTACGCGGATGCTTCGCAAATACCATCCGCTGTTTATAAGCGTACACGCCTCCCACGCAAGGGAATTCACCCCCGAAGCGGTGAAAGCCTGCGCAAGGCTCGCGGACGCGGGCATCCCCCTCGGCAGCCAGACAGTGCTGCTGAAAGGGGTGAACGACGACCCCATG
>JAVBTI010000145.1:0-2666 GCA_031556255.1 Deferribacterales bacterium
AAAAATGAATTTCAGCTATGTTCCTTATTTGATTGAAATTATTGAAACTCCCGGCATAACGCAGGATAAACTAAGGGATATGCCGCTCCTTCATCCGAGTAACATCTCGCGGGCGCTCCGGTTCTTGGAAAAAAATGAGTATATAACACGCGTGCAACTGGACACCGACAAACGCACACGTTGTCTTTACCCAACGGAAAAGGCAAAAAATGTAGCGACCGCGGCGGAAAAGGGCATGATACGCTGGAGCGAAATTGTTATGGCCGGACTGTCAGACCGCAAAAAACTGGCTTTTTATGAAACACTGAAAACAATAGCGGCAAATGCTGAAGAATATATTAGAAAACAAATGAAATAAGTATTATCAATATTAAGGTTTCGTACGAAGCGCTTTATAAGCCCTTCAACACAAGATCCCGAGAAAAACGGCCGGGAACGGCAGCACAGCGGTCACACTGAAGCTGTACAATGTAAATATTAAACAAAGCGAAAGCGGGGGATTACACAACCACAAGGCCGGTTTTGGCCTCCAGATGGGAGAATGCGGCCCCGCGGCACGCATGATTTACGCCGGGACGCCGCCCAGAGTTGAATATTCGTTAACAGAAACCGTCCTCAGCCTGAAACCTGTGGTCGACGCACGGCCGTCCGGGAAGCCGTATACAAGGAGGGAATCTAATATGCGTACGGAACTTACAATCAGTAAAACTAAATACTTTATCCTCATTTTGCCGACACTTATCGTTCTGGGTATTGCAATCTGGTTATCACATACGGTGCAGCCCTCAGGCACCTATGAAAGGGGTTTACTGTACCTGGTTATCGGCGTGACGGGGTTTGCCGCCCTGATGTCGCTGGCAGGCATGATAATCCCGCTTAGAAAAATACCGCTCCTGGTTATTGATGACAACGGACTCACTATCAGGTCGCTTTTGGGTTCCGGACAGACTCTGCCCTGGGATTGCATAGCGGGGGCCTCTGTAAAGAAAGTTCTCGCGCTGAAACTGCTGGCATTGCACCTGAAAGAACCTGAAAAATATGCGGATATGGCACATGGTTATGCCAAAGACAATCTGACAGGGCTGCAATTCCAGTTATTCTCAGGGCTGGTGTCTATGATGCTGTCAATGCCTGCAGGCGAAGTAGCAGCACTTATCGCTGCGCAGACGGGGAGTAAAAACGAGGACAACTGAATATATGGTAATCGCGATGAAAATTATACTGATCTGCCTGATTGTTTTTGCCGTGTTTCTTTTAATATCCGCCCGCGGAAGTAAAAATCTGAATGCGGGGCGTATTCTGGCATCCTCCAACTTCAAAGACGGAAAGGCTTCAAACTATGTCGAAACGCCGATGATGACAAGTGAGGGTGGGATGTTCTCGTCCATGTTCGAAATGCTGTCATCCAAAGGAAAGCCGGCAAAACCCGTACCATCTGCTAAAACCGGTCTTAATTCCTTTGATATCCATGAGGAAACACTCGTGTGGTTCGGCCATTCATCATACATGCTCCAGACCGGCGGGAGGCGCTTTCTCGTCGATCCGGTGCTTTCGGAGGCAGCCTCGCCCGTGCCGTTCACCAACAAACCTTTTAAAGGCACCCAAGTATACGAGCCGGACGATATTCCCGCCGTGGATTATCTGATCATCACTCATGATCATTACGACCACCTGAGCAAGGCGACGGTAAAAAAGATAAGGATGCGGGTGGGAAAGGTAATCTGCCCGCTGGGAGTTGGAAAATATCTCAAAGACTGGGGCTACCAAGCAGACAAAATCATTGAGATGGACTGGGAGGAAGATTACGAACCGGAACCTGGCTTTGTGATCCATTGCGTGGCTGCGAGGCATTTTTCCGGGCGGGGACTGTTCAGCATAAGATCCACCCTGTGGGCGGCCTATCTTCTGGAAACACCGGAACATAAAATCTATATCGGAGGCGATTCGGGATACGGGGAGCATTTCAAAACCCAGGGGGAACGGTTTGACGGCGTGGATCTGGCTTTTCTGGAAAATGGGCAATATAACGAGGGCTGGAAATATATTCATATGACGCCGGAGGAAACACTCGTCGCGGCGGCGGATCTGAGGGCAAGATATCTGGTGCCGGTGCATAACTCAAAATACAAGCTGTCGCTTCATAACTGGAATACGCCGCTGATCGACATCACAGCACTGCACAATAACCCGGATATGGTGCTGATGACCCCCATGATAGGCGATAAAACGCCGCTGTGGAATACAAACCGCGAATACGCACACTGGTGGGCAGAGGAAAATGCGGAACATGAAAATTCCGTTGTCATTCTGGCCCCATAGCAAGAATAATCTCTTTAACGTCATTCCGGGCTTACTCCGGAATGACGGAGTCAGTTTCTACCCTCCCTGTCGTACGGCATACCGAGCGATTTCGGCGTGCGGGAGATATAGCTTTTGCGCATGGCAGAGACGGTCAATACCAGTATCGTACACACATACGGCAGCATATTAAGGAACTGCGGCGATATTGTGGCCCCCAGCGCCTGAAATCGCAATTGCAGCACGGTTATCCCGCCGAAAAAATAGGCACCGAGGATTGCCCGGTTTGTCGACCACCCCGTGAATATCACAAGCGCCACAGCTATCCAACCCCTGCCGGCGGTCATATTCTCCGTCCAGAAAGGTAT
>JAVBTI010000166.1:0-4124 GCA_031556255.1 Deferribacterales bacterium
TGAGGGAACTGCCCGCCCCGAACATCAGCCAGAGCCAGTACGAAGTCAACCAGATGGACCTCGAGATGCAGCAGGCCTCCGGGCAGATGTCCAACAACCCGAACTCCAACAACTCGGCCATGGACACCGCCACCGGCATCACCATCATCACCCAGCAGAATAATCTGAAAGAGGCGGCGCTGATTACCTCCTACAACGAGACGGCGCTGGAAGACCTGTTCACGCATATCGCCGGGCTTTACTGGAAATACGGCGACGACAGCTTCTTTGATGGCGTGGATTTGCCGCGCGATAAGCCGCTCAGCATCTACGTACACGCCGACACCGGCATCGGCGCCACCAACCCCGCCATGAAGGCCGCCGGGCTGCGGGAAGCCATAGGGATGATAATGAAGATGGGCGACGCCATGAGCGCCCGTAAACTTGTAAAACAGCTTTTGCCGCTTATCGGCATTACAAACACGGAGGATATACTCAATGATGGACCTGAAAACGCACAGATGGGAACAGGAAGAAACGCCCCGGACGCACAAATCCAGGGAGCAGGAAAAGGCGGAACTGATGGAGGCGGCGGCCCTCAAATACCTGGTCGGCTCGCCGGGCTGGAAGAGCTTGCTGCAATGTATCGGCAGGGAGCAGGAGAGCCTGCTTAACACAATCAAGAACGATTCCCGCTCAAACATGAAGCTCGACGCCGCCGGCAAGCTCGCCGGGATAGATATCGCCCTCGGCAGGCCCGAACAGCGCCGGGCGGAAATAGCCGATTACTTCGCCACCGTATACGGCTACAGCCTCGAACAGATTGAGGCCGAGGCGGATATGCTGGGCAGGAAAGAAAGCGAAGGCAAACCTGATGCCGGGTTGTCACACTCCGCTCCGCGCAATGACGGGGAAGACCCACGGATGGATTGCGGCTCAGGGCCGCAATGACGGAAGGATGGATTGCGGCTCCCCGGATCTGGGTCCGGGGCAGGCTTGGCCGCAATGACGGAAAAGGCAGCGACCAACGGGAGCGGGATTTCGGTACCGATGTCCCGGCAGAAAGCCCCTGCGGGGTCGGGATTTCGGTACCGATGTTCCAGCAGAAAGCCCCCGCGGGGCCCAACGGGAGTGAGTTGCGCTGCCGTCTGAATGAAGCTCACGGCAGTGCCGGAATCCAGGATGAAACAACTTCCGTCATTCCGGCTTTACGCCGGAATCCAGGATGAAGCAATGCGGATGAGGTATAACGCAAAAACAGCTTTCCCCGGAATTTCGGCCTGGTGAGCGTGAACAACGATACCGGAGGAATATAGCGCGGGACTCAGATTATTTCATCTTTATGGACTCACTGGACAGGCTTGCCGGCCCGGGCTCCGCTCCGGTCTATAACGCCTATAAACCGCGCCCCTTATACGCGCAGGCGGCGGGCCGGCTGACAACGGGAGCGACAACAGGCCCGTATACAGCGTGACCGGCATGGATCTGCTGAAAAAAAACAATGAATGTGAAAAAATGAAGCAAAAATACGGCGTCCTTTCCGGTCAGTACGGTAAATGTTATAGCGAATATAAATTTTTGGAGGGAATATATAACGAACAGCATAAGATTAAAGAGTCCGGCCGGCGGTGATTGAACCGGCCGCGCATACTCCGGCGCGTCATGACGGCTACTGAGAACATTTTATATTATATTTGTCCTTCATTGGAATCATCGAAAAGCAGCCCCGGTAGTATGTTTCGCAGATGTAATCTTTGTAATTCGGAATTCGGGTTATGTCTGTGCCGGTATCGTCAAAAAGATAAAATATCGTTTCCGCCAGATAAGGGTAGCCGCCGGTGTACGGCAGCAGTGATGTGACTTTTTTGTTATCATTAAGTTTGAGTTTGAACTCGTTTATAATAATGGCCACTGTCGCACGTGGTGTTATTTCGGCATATTCGGCAAGAGTTTCCGCTGAATCGTTATCCCATGATGTGTAAATACCCGTATAATCCACGGTTGCGCTTATATGACCAAGTGCCATGGCTTTACGCAGATATTCCACGGCGGATTCTTCATCTTCGGCAGACAGCGCTTTGTAATACATCATATACATGGCGTCCGGGTCGGTTTCCGCCAGTTTTTTCAGTTCCTCATACGGCGTTAACACGGAATATTTGAAAACTAACGGTGAGCAGGAATATGCCAGAGTGGTAAAATAGCTTTCGTCTCTCAGTCCATCCAGGTTGGTCTCTTTATTTTTTTTGTAAGTGAACTCCATCGGCTCCCATTTGGGGTAGTCGCCGCCCATGTAGCCGGTCTCGGTCGGCAGGCCGACGGCTTTAAGGTAAGACTTGAACCGCGCTTCCCTATAGCAAGAGTGCCCGGCGTAAACGGCGGCAAATATGCCCAGGGCGGCAAGTATCCCGGTGATAAGAATGGCGGCCTTCCTCATGGGGCAATATAGATGAAGATCCGCAAAATGTCAACACGGGCCGGATAATCCGCAATCAACACAAAGTTAAAAGCAACGAAGCGCGGGTAGGTAAAAAACTTTTCAAAATTGAAGAAGTTGTTGCCGGTGTTGCCGGTGGCGCACAAAGTTTTTAAAAGTGTGCCATATTACCCGGGAACGGAAGGCCGGGCGTCAGCGGTGACGGGAAAGGAAGCGGACGGCGCGCGGGCACGATTAAATAAGTATGGAGGATACGAATGAGTGAACTTGATATCGTGGAGCTTTTTGAAGGAGAACCTGCGGAGGAGGCGGACGAAAGCGGCGAAGTCCGGATGGATTCCGGCCCGGATGCCGGAATGACGGAAAAGGAAGCGGCGGCGGCTTCCGAACAAAAACCCGCAATGGGTGTGCCGCCTGAAATAATGGAAGTGCTGGCGCAGAACAGCCGCGCCATGCAGGCGCAGGCGATCGACACGCAGCGGGCGTACAGGCTGCTTGAACGGATGATACCCCAGCAGGAGCCGCAGATGCCGGAAGAGGACGCGCGTGCCATGCAGATCCTGAATCCGTATATCGCGCCGCTGAGAGAGGAAAACAGCAAGCTCTCGGCGCAGGTGCGGCAGCTCATGGAGGAACGGAACGCGGCCAAAGAACAGACCTTCCGCGATGCCCAGGTCAACGCCATAAGCACGGTCAGGGCGAAGTTTCCCGACTTCGATTCGGCAGTGGTTTGGGGATATATGGAACAGGATGTGCAGCAGATGGTCAGGATGGGCCTGTCACCGGAACAGGCGGAAAGCATTGTGCTGAAAACTCACGGCAGCAACCCCGCCGCCATTGAAAGAATATGGAAAGCCCATATCTACAGCGGCGGACAGGTGGGAGCGGCCAAACAAAACCCGGACGAACACATCTCCGCCAACGCCGCCGCCTTCAAAAAAAGCACCAGGGAGGCGCTGACCGGGAAAGACCGGGCCGCTAAAAGCAGAGCCCTGCTGACCCTGTTCGGAGATTTGAAATGATGCCCTTTCTGCTTGCCGCCGCCGCCAAACTTTACAACAAAGGGATGGACATGAAAAATCGCATGAACACCGTAAAAATGTACAACGAGACCCAGGACGTCCACAAAAAAATGAACGGGCTGAACGATACCGAAGACATCTTTTATAACAATTTCGACTGGGCGAATGTGAACAAAAAAAATATGGGAGGATACTGATGGGTGACAATTATGTGTTTGGGAAAGCTACGGGTGGTGGCGGCTGGCTTTGGGAGGGCGATGAGTTCGATAAAGAAATGAGGTTGCAGGAAATTATGAATCAAAACAAAGATACCGGCCTGTCGGATCTCGGCGGGCTTTCCGGCATAGGTTCGGTCATGGGCTCCGGGGCGCAGCTCTACAACGCCTATAAAACCGGTCAATACCACGACGGGATGCTGAAAGAGCAGAGGCGGATGAACAACATGTATCTGCGGGATGCCGAAGACCGCAGAAAAGCGCGCAACCAGCTCCAGAGCAACGTCAACGACGTTTGGGGGAAATAAAGTGGGCCGTAACCGCGCGATCGATTTGCCGCCTGTTCAGCCCTACCACCCCACGAATGAAGAGCTGAGCGAAGGTATCGGCAGCACCTTCACAGGCAAACTGGGGCTCGGCGCAAACGCGTCCGTGGCGTCGACCGCCGCATCTCTGGCCAAGATGGGCGCC
>JAVBTI010000147.1:0-20915 GCA_031556255.1 Deferribacterales bacterium
ACACCGGAATCAATATCAAAGTCGTCTCTTTCGTAATTCCCCTCGTATCGGCTGTTTTCCCGTTCGTAGTAAAAAACCAGCGCGGGCTTGCCTGTCAGATAATAATAATCCATCATTATCCCCGAATAACTGGAAATCATAAAATCAGAGGCAATAAAACTCTCAATCATCGATGTACTTGAATCCAGGCGAAAGTCAGGATGTGATTCATACCGTTTTATCGTACCGGTCACACATTTTTCATTAATTTTAAATGATTGAGGGTGCGGCCTGAAGATTACCGAATAACCATTTTCCAACAGAGTGCCCACAATATCATAACCGATAAAGTTCAAAAAACATCTCCCTCCCCAGGAAGGAGCCAACAAGACGGTTTTATTTTCAAAAACCCTCTTTTGCGGAGCATTATTGTAATCCCTTACAAATAAATCATAATAAGGCAAACCCAAAACAGGCAGCTCTTTCTGTTTGGTTCCACGTTTACTTTCCAAATGTTTAATCATTCTTTTCTGATTCTCGTTTACGCACACAACACTGTCGAAAAAATCGAACGAATGCTGCTGGAAACCGCCGATGTCTAAAGCGGTTGAATGCATATAATAACTGTAATGCTTGACATAAGGTGATTTTTTAAGCGCCAGCACATTAAGTCCCGGGGTGGTGGTTATAAACAGCCCGCAGTCAATGGTGGCAAGAAACAATAAGCCGCCCGTGTTAAGCTTTATTAAAAGAGGTTTGACATTAATCGGCGGATTCTGCAACAATTTATCGTTTGGATCAATTGTGATATAATTGACTGCCACATTATTCAAACACTCAAGCAAGGGAAGGTTGGAATATTCATACATATTGCCTTCGCTAAACATGACAACTTTTTTATCAGATGTTTTTTTCCACAATTTTTTTAGTTTAAAGTACGTAAAAATTGACATTTCATTTCCGCCTTCCAAACGCTAAAGCACTCATTAACGGATTAAACCGCTATTTTTTTGGGCACTATTTTAAACCATATCATGCGTGCAAGCATTAATAAATTGTTGCATGTCCAGTAAAGTAATAACACTGATGAACTTTTATATAAAAGCACTAAAAATACAAGCGCTAAAAATATTAACTGTGCAAATTCAGTTTTTGTATTGTTGGGCATCATATAGGCCGCAGCCGCATTGAACAAGGTCATAAGTATGGGCAGCAGGTTTACACCCCATAATATGCCGTCAGGACGGGAAAGATCAGATATTATTAAAAAGCTTTGCCCGGCAAATATCTCTTTATTATGCACAACTACTTTGTACATGCCCAGCAAGAAAGGCATTCTTAAGAGCAAGGGGATTAATCCTAAAAATTCAGATAAAGGATTATATCCGAACTCTTTATATACCGCATCAATCATATCCATTTTTTGGGAACGCTTAAGATCAAGTGCTTTGATTTTCTTTACATATGGCTCTATGCTTTTCTTAATATGTTTTGATTTGTTGATAAATTTCAATGATTTTCTGGCAAAAGGGGTTACCGCCGCACTTACAATAATTGACATCAGAATGGTTGACACGCCGTAACTGTTGGTAATATCAAATAAAAAGATTAATATATTATAAAGCAACCATTCAATGGGACGAATCAAAATAGAATAAAAAAAATCCGACACTGTGTAAACTGCCTCAAATATTTCATAATTTAGCTATATCTATCGAATATTACATACCACAATATCTGATGCATTACTACAGAATATTTATCTTGACCTGAACGCCTGGTTTACAATATAACCTACTGACAT
This sequence comes from Deferribacterales bacterium, assembly GCA_031556255.1. Taxonomy (GTDB): domain Bacteria; phylum Chrysiogenota; class Deferribacteres; order Deferribacterales; family JAISNW01; genus JAIRQX01. The sequence goes on from JAVBTI010000147.1 coordinate 1,784, forward strand.
GGAATATATAACTAAAAACTCATTAACACATACATTACACAACATGGGACTCAATAAAGGCGATACTGTCCTGGTGCACAGCAATATCGCGCTTTTGGGGATAACCGAGGATTACTCCAGAGAGAAACTTCTGGATACATATTATACTGCATTGACCGATGTTATAGGCAGTGAAGGTACCTTGTGCGTGCCTTCATATTTTTGGGAGTACGCCACAAAACGGATACCGTTCGATATCAAGCTGTCCCCCGTATCCGCCCAGTTCGGCGTATTTTCACAGTATATAACATCAATGAAAAAAAGCGTGCGCAGCTGCAATCCACTGTTTTCTGTGGCCGCCATAGGGAAAAAAGCAGAGCATATATGCGGCGGTGTTAACAGATTTTCACACGGTATCGGTTCGCCGTGGCACCGTATGCATCAACTGAACACCAAAATGCTCTTTATGGGTATTGATTGCTCTTACATGTCCTTCTTGCATTATGTTGAATATCAGGTCGGCATAACATACCGCTACAACAAACAGTTTAATATACCTGTGTACAATAACGGTGAAAAGATTCTTGACTACACAATAAGCTTTGTCCGGTATTTGGATAAAAATGTGGCTTCGGCCTGCAATATGAGAAACACAGAGCTTGATGATGCCGGGCTTTTGACAGAGCAAAAATATGGCGCCGGGATGATATATTTATGCCAAACGCAGCCTGTCTTTGACTTTTATCAGGACAGACTCAGCAAAAACCCTTATCGTAACTTAAAACACCCCCCTTCTTTCGCGGAAGGCGATTACCCCCTGATTTGAGGATTGTATGGACAAAATTGAAGCCTTTATACTGGAACAGGTTCGCAAAAAAGGTGAATATAACGACATGGATAAAAGCGTGATGGAACTTTTAGATTCATTCGATTATATTGAACTGGTAATGGCAATAGAACAGAATTTCGGTATCATGCTTGATTTATCGAAAAATGCTGATTTGTTAAGCGTAAACGGCATCATGCAGCAGGTAAACAGCATCAGGAATGCTTAAGAAACGTTTCTTTCAATTTACGCCTTAATATTTTGCCGTTAAAGGTTCTCGGTATTTCATCCACCATTATCGTTTGCCTGGGGAGCTTGTAGTTTTCAAGATTGTTTTTTAAATGTTTAATAAACTCAGCTTCATTGTGACTCTCATGGGGCACAATAAACAGTACGGGCACTTCTCCGGCAAGGGGGTCTGATTTCCCCACGCATGCACAGTCATTTATACCGGCATATTTGCGGGCGGCGTCTTCGACCTCATCCGGTGCGACTTTAAAACCGCCAACGGATATTATATCTGAAGCCCGGCCCATAAAGTAATAAAAACCTTCCTCATCTCTGTACATAACGTCCTGGGTTATATATAAGCCGTCTTTTAAAACTTTTTCTGTTTTTTCAGGCTTTCCCCAGTACTCTTTCATAACCATAGGCCCTTTAATGGCAAGAAAACCCGTACATTCGGGACCCGTACCCGTTACAAAATTATCGCCGTCAATCAAAAAATACTCCGACCTGCAGTTAGGTTTTCCTATACAGCCTTCTTTATCCAAATGGGGGACGTTGTCCAGTCCGCTTGTACTGCCTGCCTCCGTGGAACCGTATAAATTATATATTTTAGTGCGGGGAAGCAGCTTGATCGTCTCTATAAGGCAGTCTTTTTTCAACGGTGCGGATGAAAAAACCATATATTTAAGCTGATCCGCATATCCGGCAATTCGCCTGCCCGTTGTTTTAAGTATCATTACAAGCAGCGACGGGTTCATCGTCATTGATGTAACATAATGCTTTTCAAGCATATCGAAGAAACGGCTTATCGGAAGAAGATCTTCAAGAATTACCACAGTGCTCCCGTTAACCATATTCGAATAAAAGCGCCGCAAGCCGTACACATGGCTCAAAACCGGCACTATCATTTCCGTATTATCCGCGGGCATTTTAATAAATCCCAATGCATTCTCGATGGCGGCGTATTGACTGCCATGGGTGTGCACAACACCCTCCGACGTACCGGTAGTGCCTGTGGTAAAAATTATATCCGACATATCATCAGGCTGCGGCAAAGGCAGCTCAACCCGGGAAACGCCTTCGCAAAGGCCCAGTATCCCTTTCAGTGAAAAATCCGGAAGGTCATCTCTGGTAAAAACAAATACGGCTTTTGTGTCACGCACAATACCGTCAAGATTTTGGCGCAGTATGTTTTTTTCAACCGGAACGCTCACTCCGCCCGCCAGCAGTGTTCCCAGGCAGATAACGGTAAATGCGGAATTCTGTACACCCTGGAATACCACACGGTCCTCTTTCTCCAGCCCGTTCTGTTTCAGATATGATGCAAATAAGCTGATATATTCGCCAAGTTCGCGGTATGTGATAACCGCATCTTCCGCTATGATAGCCTTCCGGTCGGGATATTTCTTAATATTTTCAAAAATTGATGCAATTATCGTCATTATACTGTTTTACCTGCGTATAGGTTCATTAAGTCTGCCACAGGATATGTAAAACTTTTTGCCATGCCGCTGCCGCATGTTTCCGAATACCGTCAACAGGATTTTAATACAATGCATTTTCTGCCGATGACCTGCCGCCTATCCGCATACCAACCATGCCGATGGCGCTTTCCCACATAATATCTTTCATTTCAGGCGCCTTGGATATATAACCGGCTTTTTTCATATATTCCGCAAAACGCATAATCCCGTATAAGCTGGTGGTATAATTCGTACCGTCCCAGTTCAGATATGTAAGAACGTCTTCGTTTGATATCTTTTCAACTTCAGCGATAATATCCAGCACGCGCGGATCACGCTGGTTTATAAGAGTTATTGCTTCATTGAGTGCCATCACAAGCGCGGCGTAAGCTGTCGGGCTGGAATTATGGAATTTACCGCCGGCCACGCAAATCAGACTTTCATCACCAGTGGAAAGTATACTGTTCAGGCCGCTTCTTCTTTCCATCTCATTAAATGGCGTAATGGAAAGATGGGCCGTAATATCCGTTCCGCTAAGCAGGCTGGTAAACGCATCCGGATTGGGCATAGCCACAACATTTGTATCAAGCGCTCTTGCATCGCCTAAATATTTCTCGGCGGCGATTGACAGTAACATATGCTGTATGGAGCCGATACCGGGCACAGCTATTTTATCTCCGGGATTAAAATCCGCCAAAGATTTAATATCGGGGTTTTTTACCATCAAATTATAAGTAGGAACAACTATACCTGAAACTATTTTTAAATCAGCACCTTTGTCCCATGCGATCATTGCCGGCGGTATTCCGACAAACCCTACATCCAGATGGCCGCTTATTAAAGCCTCTGTGATGGCCGCGCCTCCGCTGATAGTAACCCATTCAACTGTGGCTCCCGGTATGTATTTTTCAATAAGCCCCATCTTTTCAGCCACATAAACAGGAGCGTACGATATGGAATACTGTCTTGCTATGCGTATTTTTACATTTGAATAATCCCCCTGACTGATTGTATCCGGTGGGGAGGAGAAAAGCTTAAGCCCTAAAAGAATCACACAAACAACAGATAAAACGACAATAAGAATATTTTTCATAGTTACCCGCTTTTATATACATATTTCGGAATTTATACATTATTTTCGTCATTATGTAAATGAGAGAATGCCGGGGGCCAGGTTCCTTCAAAGATATTATTGAATATTAATCTTGACCTGAATGTATAATTTACTTATAACTTAGTTCGCATGGAATATATTACAAACGATTCTTTAACACAGGCATTGCGCGGTACAGGGCTCAGCGAAGGCGATAATGTGCTGGTACACAGCAATATATCACTTCTGGGGGTGACAGAAAATTACTCCAGAGAAAAGCTGCTGGACACATATTATACCGCATTAACCGATGTTATCGGCAGCGAAGGCACCTTATGCGTGCCCTCATATTTTTGGGAGTACGCCACAAAAAAGATACCATTCGATATCAAGCTGTCCCCCGTATCCGCCCAGTTCGGCGTGTTTTCTCAATATGTTACATCGATGGAAAAAAGTGTGCGCAGCTGCAACCCTCTGTTTGCGGTGGCTGCTGTGGGAAAAAACGCGGAATATATATCCGGCGGCCTTAACAGATTTTCACACGGCACCGATTCTCCATGGCACCGTATGTACGGGCTGAACACCAAAATGCTTTTTTTAGGTGTTGACAGCTCTTATATGTCCTTTTTGCATTATATTGAATATCAGGTTGGCATAACATACCGCTATAACAAGCTGTTCAACATACACGTATATAACGGCGGCAAAAAGGTTTTTGACTCCACGATATGCTTTGTCCGTTATTTAGATAAGAACATCACAGCGGCAAGAGGCACAAGGAATGCGGAGCTTGATAATGCAGGGCTCCTGAAGCAGCAGAAATTCGGCAAAGGGACGATATATTTATGCCAAATGCAGCCTGTATTTGACTATTACAAAGACAGGCTCAGCGAAAACCCTTACTTTAATCTGGAACACCCCCCTTCTTTTTCAGAAGGCGATTACCCTTTGGTCTGATGACTATAATGCCTGGCTATTAACGGTAAACAGCGTTACGCAGCGGGTAAACAGTATCATGAATGGTTGGCGAGCGCCTCTTTCAGCTTGCGCCTTAATATTTTGCCGTTAAAAGTCCGCGGTATTTCATCCACAATTATTGTTTGTTTGGGGAGTTTGTAGTTTTCAAGATTGTCACGTAAATGTTTAATAAACTCAGCCGCGTCGTGATTTTCGTGGGGCACAATAAACAGTACGGGCACCTCTCCGGCAACCGGGTCTGTTTTTCCCACACATGCGCAGTCATTTATACCGGTATATTTGCGGGCGGCGTCCTCCACCTCATCCGGCGCGACTTTGAACCCGCCTATGGATATGATATCTGAAGCCCGCCCCATAAAGTAATAAAAACCTTCCTCATCCCTGTACATAAGGTCCTGGGTAATATATAAGCCGTCTTTTAAGACTTTTTTTGTTTCATCAGGCTTTCCCCAATATCCTTTCATAACTCCGGGGCCTTTAACAGCAAGAAAACCTGTGCATTCGGGACCCGTGCCCGTTACAAAATTATCTCCGTCAACCAGAAAAAACTCTGATCTGCAATTGGGCTTTCCTATACAGCCCTTTTTACCTATATGCAAGGCATTGTCAAATCCGCTTGTACAGCCGGCCTCCGTGGAACCGTATAAATTATATATTTTAGTGCGGGGAAGCAGGCGAACCGCTTCCGCAAGATGGTCATGTTTCAATGATGAGCCACCTAACTCAACATAATTAAGCTGATCAGCATATTTGGCAATATGCTCCCCCGTTATTTTGAGTATCATTACCAGCAGTGACGGGTTCATTGCAATGGACGTAACCTGATATTTTTCAATCATATCGAAAAAACGGCTTAGCGGGAGAAGATCTTCAAGAATTGCCACGGTGCTCCCGTTAACCATATTCGCATAGAAACGCCGCAGGGCATACGAGTGGCTTAAAGCCGCCGTTATCAGCGTTACATTATCTCCGGGCATTTCGATAAGCCCCAGGATATTTTCCACAGTGGCATAATGGCTCTTATGGGTATGCATAATACCCTCCGGCGTGCCGGTAGTACCAGTGGTAAACAGTATATCCGACATGGCATCGGGCCGCGGCAGCGGCAACTCAACCCGGGAAATGCCCTCGCAAAGGGCCAGTATACCTTTCAGTGAAAAATCAGGAAGCTCCTCCACGGTAAAAACAAATTTGGCTTTTATGTCACGGACGATATTGTCAAGATTTTGACGCAGTATGGTTTTTTCAACCGGTACGCACACTCCGCCTGCCAGCAGTGTCCCCAGGCATATGATAACGAACGCGGAATTCTGTATGCCCTGGAATACCACACGTTCTTCGTTATTCAACCCGTTCAGTTTCAGATATGATGCAAATAAGGATATATGTTCGCCCAGCTCACGGTATGTTATGACTGCGTCTTCCGCGATAATAGCCTTCCGGTCGGGGTGCTTTTTAATATTATCAAGAATTGATGAGATTACTGTCATTATAATGTTTACCTGCGTATAAGTTCATTAAGTCGGCCCCAGCATTTGTTAAATCCTTCATCATCAGGGTTTTTAAGCCGCCCCGGCTCACCTTTTACAGGATTTTCAAAGAACACCGTTCCCTCTTTGGTTCCGAGAACAAGAATCTTATTGGCCAGCGAGATAGCCTCCATAATGCTGTGCGTAACAAAAAGAATAGTGATCTTTGTTTTATTCCATATATCAAGAAGTTCCTGGCTTAATATTCTGCGGGTATCTGCGTCAAGGCTGGCAAAAGGCTCATCCATAAGTATTATAGACGGTTTTTGAGCAAATGAGCGCGCAATTGCCACCCTCTGTTTCATCCCGCCGGAGAGTTGGTGCGGATAGTAGTTCTCAAAACCGGTAAGTCCGACCAGATCAATATACTGTTTTGCTGTTTCCACGCGCTCTTCATGATTATTGCCGCCGAGATTGTTAATATCCAGAGGATAAACTACATTTTTCAGCACCGTCTTCCAGGGAAAAAGCTGATCAAACGACTGGAATATCATGGACGCATGGGCTGACGGTCCTGTTATTGCCTTGCCGTCAATAACGACCTCGCCGGATGTTGGGCGTTCGAAACCGCCGATACAACGCAGCAACGTAGATTTCCCCGAACCGGAAGTGCCTAAAATAAGAAGAAAATCGCCCTCGTCCACATCAAGATTTAAATTTTCAATGACTTTCAATTTATTTTTGTTTGTGTTGAATTCTTTTGTCAAATTATTAATCTGAAGGAGTGAATTCACGCTATCATCCCCCATTTACGCACAGTATGTTTTTCTATAACCGCGAAAAAATTGTCTTCTATCAGTATGCCAATAATCATGATAACAATAAGCGTTGCAAGCATCCCCGGCATATCAAGGTAGCTTCGCTTGAGATAAATATCCCAGCCGAGCCCTCCGACAGCGCCGGTTGTGCCGAAAACCATCTCGGCGGCAATGAGCGCCCGCCAGGCTCTTGCCCAGCCGTTTTTTATACCCATGAGTATGCTTGGAAAAGCGGCAGGTATGTAAATACCGGTAATCATACCGAATTTAGACAGCCCGATGTTACTGCCGACTTCGCGGTACATTTTAGGGATGGAATCAAATCCCGACAATACGCTTAAAAGCGTGGGCCAAAGGATGGAATGAATCATTATAAATATAATCGCAGCTTTACCAATCCCAAACCACAGGATTGCCATCGGCAAAAGCGCAATGCCCGGAAGCGGATCGAATAATGAAATTGATGTTTTGCACAAATCTTTGATAACATTGCTTACAGATGAAAGCACAACCAGCACAAACGCGATTAAAAACGATATGGACAGGCCCAAAAATATCAGGTACAGGGTATAGCCTGTTTTTACCAGCATACTCCCGTCGGCAAGCTCCCGCACAAATCTTTGGGCCACAGTTACCGGCGAAGGAAACAGAATCGCGGGGAAAAAACCAAGGGTAAACACCGCCTGCCATATCAGTATGAATACCAGAGCATAAGTGAGCCTTCTGATTCCTGCATGTTTCCAAATATCAGCAAAAGTCATCTTAATACAATGCCTCCTCAACCGGTGACCTGTCACCCATACGCATGCCGGCCATGCCCAAAGCGCTTTCCCACATAATATCCTTCATCGCAGGCGCCTTGGATATGTAACCGGCTTTTTTCATATATTCGGCTATACCCATCAGTCCATATATGTTGGTTGTATAATTTGTGCCGTTCCAGTTCAGATATGTGATGGCATCCTCTTTTGATATCTTTTCAACTTCAGCGATAATATCCAGTACGCGCGGGTCTCGCTGATTTATAAGAGTTATTGCTTCATTGAGAGCCATAACAAATGCGGCGTAAGCCGTCGGATTGCCGTCATGGAACCTGCCGCTGGCCACACATATTATGCTGGCATCTCCAAAAATATCTTTTCCGGTAAGTATACTGCGGAATCCGTTTTTCCGCTCCATTTCAATATACGGCATTGCGGCGAAATGCGCGGTAATCTCCGTTCCGCTTATCGCGCTGGCATAGGCATCGGGATTGGCCATGGTTGTAATTAATTTATCAAGCGCCCTGGCATCGCCCAAATATTTTTCCGCACCGATTGACAGCAGTATATGCTGTATGGAACCGACCCCGGGAACAGCTATCTTATGATTGGGCTTAAAATCTGCAATGGAGTTTATAGAAGGATCTTTTACCATTAATTCGTTCGGCGGGGTTGAAATGCCGGAAACCACTTTTATATCAGCCCCTTTATCCCAGGCAACAACTACCGGAGGCAGCCCCATAAACCCTATATCCAAATGGCCGCTCACCAGGGCCTCTGTAATTGCGGCACCGCCGCCGAAAGAGCCCCATTCAACCACAGCGCCCGGCAAATACTTTTCCATAAGTCCCATCTTTTCAGCAACATAAACGGGTGCGTATTGCATGCCGTACTGCTTTGCAAGACGTATTTTTACATTTGAATAATCCCCCTGACCGGGAGTATTTGGAGAAGAAGGGAAAAACCTAAGTCCTAAAAAAACGACACAAAGAATAGACAAAACAACAATTACAACATTTTTCATAATTACTCCGTTTTCTCTTTCTGTTTAAATAATGAATTATGTCATTGCAGACATGCAAATCAAAAAATACCGGCAAACCTTCATTTGCTTAATATATTATTTTTATCATTTTGTAAATGGAAGAGTGTTCAACCGGGTTAACGATATCCGGCGGCGAGCTGTCCGCAGGCGCCCAGTATATCCGCACCCATACTCTTGCGGATAAATGTGGAGATATTGTTATCCACCAATATCTTTTGAAAGGCCAGCACATCCGCTTCAACAGGCGGTTTCAGCGAGGATTCGCCGCCGCCGTTATATCTTATGAGATTTATTTTGACCGGCAGTTTCTTCACCAGCCTGGCAAGCTCCCAAGCGTTCGCAACACTGTCGTTTATCCCTTTGATAAGCACATATTCGAGCATTATCTTCTTGCGCTTATCGACAGGCAGGCTCTTCAATAACTCCATAAGCCCGTCAAGGGGGTATTTTGCGCTGACAGGCATGATTTGTCCGCGTATTTCCTGGTTGGAGGCATTCAGCGACACCGCCAGGTTCACCGGGGTATCAAGCTCAAACAGCCCTTTTATTTTACCGGTAAGGCCCGCCGTGGATACAGTGATCCGGCGGTGCGAATATCCGTATCCGTTGTCGTCCATGAGTATTTCCAGGGCTTTATATACGCTGTCAAAATTGTCAAGTGGCTCCCCCATCCCCATAAAAACGATATTAGTCAGCCTCCCTTCAGGGGTAAGGTGGTCTGAAAGGGCAACTTTTTCCAGCATATTGATCTGTTCAGCAATTTCAGCCGCTGAAAGATTCCTGCGGAACCCTATCCCCGCTGTAGCGCAGAATTTACATCCCATACGGCAGCCGACCTGGGTTGATATACAGGCGGTAACCCTTTCCCCGTCAACTAAGAGAACCGACTCGATACGTTCGCCGTCCGGCAGGCCGAAAAGAATCTTTATGGATCCGTCTTTTTTTGAAACAACGCGGGATTCTTCCGTGATTACAGCTATCTCTGAGATTTCGGCCAATCTGTTCCGCAAATCTTTGGGAAGGTTTGACATCTCGTCAAACGACCGGCAACGGCTTCCATGAAGCCACTTGAATATCTGTGAAGCGCGGTAAGGTTTATCGCCAAGGGATACGGTTATATCTTCAAGCTCTTTTTTACTATACGAATTCAAAACAAGTTTTCTGTTCAACTGCAAACAACCTATACGCCCACCGCGTCGAGCGATTCCTGCAAAGTGTCGTGGAATATGAAAAGCCTGTCGAGGTTTGTGTGGACAAAAATTTTCTTTATGTCTTCGGACAGTTGAGTGAGGTAAAACGCTTTGTCCTTTTCCCTCATCAGTTTCAAAATCTGAATCAGTTCACGCAGGCCGCTTGAATTAAGGTAGGCGATTTTGGAAAAGTCGACAATCACTGCGTCAACCTGACCGGCTATTGTGGCTATATAGCTTTTCAGCTCCTCCCCGTTAAAAGAATCTATTTCATGCAGCGGATAAAGTACCTCATACGTTTTAGCACCCTTTACATTTCTTTCTTTGCCGAACGCCATATTGCATCACTCCTGCTTCTTTGTTGATTCCAGTTTTTTTTTCGCGGCCAACTGCTTCTTAAAAACGTAACGTATTATCTTGTCTCTATCAGAATCTGAGATTTTTGTAAACTTAATTCCCCAACCCGTTTTTCCGGCAGCCGGCCGGCGAACCGCCATCCCTTTCGCTCTGCCCATTCCTTCAAGCGCTTCACAGAAATCTATATCGCAGATCTCGTTAAGTTTCAAGGGAATAGCTTTCGAATGTTCGGCATCAAGCTGCATTCCGCCCCCGGATATATCCACACACAGCGCGTTGTATGTATCGGTAGTGACCCTCTCCGCTGTCAGTTCGGTAATTAATATTTTGACGTGGAAAAGGGTGTCTACCCGGTAAAACTCCCGCCTTTCCGTTCTTGTAAGGGACAACGGCATGGAGCAGACAATCACAGGCTTATTGTCCAATAAAATCCGCCCCAACACGGTGGTTCTGAAAAAGTATCTCCCGGATCCTCCGTAAAAAAAAACTTCAAGACGCGTGTCTTTGGCAAGCGGATGGAAATAGCCGTCTTTTACCGGAACGGTAAGCGCAACTTCACTGCCGCTCACCGCCGCCACAGACGCCTCCATGGTACCGGAAACCGTGGCAGATTCAATGGAGAGAAATACTTTGACGCCGGCTAATAATACTCCCTTGACGTCCGAAACTTCTTCCAGCAAACGAGCAACCCCCTGTAAAACACCCGATTACAACGAGAAAGGTATGTGCTCCACATATTTTACTTTTTATATATTAACTAAAGTTCCATAAGATAATCAATAACTTCTTTTGCGGAAATTCTGCTGTTCACAAAATTTGTATCATTCACTATGTTCCCTATAGTAATCAGGGGTGCCTCATGATACCCGTTTTTATACACAGATCCCAGCCCGATATTTGCCAACAGAGCGTTGCATAGACATTTGCTTTTCAAAGCATTCTCCAGCTTACCTCCCTTGGCCTCATACGCCGCCACAGGCTCCGCAGAACAGCGGTACCCAATGCTTCCGTCCTCTTTTTTATATTTCTCGCGCAGATATCCCAGGTTACATATCCTCGGCCTGGCTTGAAATACTTCATCGTCCGATAAAGTTCCGGGGATCAGCGCCACCTTGAAAGGGAACCCGGTGGGGGATGCGTAGGGGTCGGTACGAACTTCATGTGAGGAGCGCATAACCTCATCTTTAAGTTCAGGTGTAAGGCCTGATTCAGCGCACAGCATAAACGGCGTTCCGGCCTGGATCCCCTGGGCGCCCTTATCCAGCGCTTCTTTCAGCTTCCCTTTCACACTGTAGCCACCGGCAAGCCAGAACGGAAGGCCTAATTCCTTGATCTTTTCAAGATCAACTTCGTCTTTCGAGCCGTACACAGGCTCCTCGTTCTCATCCAAAATCATGGCGCCGCGGGGAGGCGCGTTGTGTCCGCCCGCTGTGGGCCCTTCTATAATGAACCCATCCACCTTTCCGTTCGACTTTTTTGCGAGAGTCAGGGCAAGAACATTGGACGCTATTATAGCCAGAAATTTCGGCCTTTTCAGCGGCTTTTCCTGTCCATATCTGGTTGGATCGAAAGCCAGCTTAAAATCATCTGAGCCCAGAGCGTTGGTTACAGCCGTGCGAAATGATGCGCTCAGGTTTTTGCTGAATCTGTCCAATATGCCGGGAATTTCCCGCGGGATACCGGCGCCCATCGTGACAAAATCCACTCCCGCCAGCATGGCGCCGTATAACGTGGGCATACAGAATTCCTGGATTTTTTCAAGGAGGTTTACTCCCACCGCACCTTTGTGCCCTTCCCTGGCGAGAAAAATTTCAGCGAAACTTCCCGCCACAACAAGGTCTTCACGCTCTTCCGTCAACCCGTCTTTAGGAAGCGTATTTTGAACAAACGGTTCATCGGCGCTTTTTCCTGTCTCTTTGAAAAATTTATCTATAATATGTTTGGCCATATCTTTAAGTGGAAAATGGCTCAAAGCACGGCGCATGTGCCCGCCCGGATCGCCAAGCTGCAGACGTCGGATAAGAATTTCATCCAGACTTATGCCGGACACAACACCCAACTGGCCCGCGGAAGCTACAGCGCCGGCCAACTGCCAGCCACTGATACCGACTCCCATTCCCCCTTGAATAATTCTGGGTAATTGCATAAATACTCCTGATTATTTGATACCGAATAACTTAACCATTGTTTTAAATAAAAGCAAGAGAAAGAAAAAAAACAGATGACAAAAGAAATATGAAATAAAGCCGCGGTATCAGTATTTTTTTGCTTAAAAAACCAGGTAATATTAAAAATTTATATGGAAAATCAAAGGTAAACGGGAAAAAATAAAAAAATATTATTCAAAATTATCAATAGTTTATCTGCATTTTATCTATTTTATTTAATAAATATCTGCAAACTTTTTGAAATTCCTTGACAAATTAGTGTATAATGCCATATATAACGCGATCAGATTTTATTTAATAAGGGAGTGAGATGGAGCAGAACAAAGTTGGCAATGGCAGGCCGCAGCCTGCAGCGGCAGTGCCGATTGTGGAACTTCGGAACATTACGAAATCATATGATAGTCACGTTGTTCTTAAAAATATCAACCTTAATATAAATAACGGCGAATTCCTGACTCTGCTCGGGCCGTCCGGCTGCGGAAAAACCACAACACTGCGCCTGATAGCCGGTTTTGAAACGCCCGACATCGGGAGCATCATAATCAACGGACATGATATGTCCGCCCTGCCCCCGCATAAACGTTCCGTAAACACAGTTTTCCAGAGCTACGCCCTGTTCCCGCATATGACGGTTTTCGACAATGTGGCCTTCGGGCTGAAAATGACCAAGATTCCGAAATCAGAGATAAAAGACCGCGTCATGGAGGCACTGCAGGTTGTCAAACTGAGCTCCTACGCTTCCCGCAAACCCGCACAGCTTTCCGGAGGGCAGCAACAGCGCGTTGCCGTTGCCCGCGCGGTGGTAAACAGGCCGTTGGTGCTGCTGCTTGATGAACCCCTGTCCGCGCTTGATGCCAAGCTGCGTTTTGAAATGCAGGAAGAACTGAAGCAACTGCAGCAAAAACTGAAGATCACTTTTGTGCTTGTCACACACGACCAGGAGGAAGCGCTGTCGATATCCGACCGGGTAGTGGTCATGAACGAAGGTGAAATACAGCAAATCGGCACCCCCCGCAGTGTATATGAAGAACCCGCCAATCTGTTCACGGCACAATTTGTCGGAGATATCAACATATTCGACGCCCAGGTGGTGGACATTCAGGACGGGGTGGTAATAGCAGATGTGGAAGGCTACCGCTGCGCTGTGGATAACAAACGGCCCATGCATATGGGCGAAACATTCAAACTGCTCCTGCGCCCGGAGGACATGAGGGTGGAAAAGCTCAGCGAAGAGCCGGACACAGTAGGGCTGCTTGTGGGTAACGTTGAACTGAAAACGTATAAGGGCGCCACGCTGGACTCCGTGATAGTACTGGAAAACGGAAAGCGGGTAATGGCAAGCGAGTTTTTTGATGAAGAGGATGAAGATTTCGACTATCAGATAAACGAAAAAGTGTCCATAGGTTGGGTAAAAGGCTGGGAGGTCATTCTGCCGAATGAACGAGAGTAAAGTTTTCCGGCGGGTTACAATCGGAATTATCGCTTTCTGGCTGATCGTATTCGTATTTTTTCCGAATATACTCGTTTTTATCGTAAGTTTCCTGACCAGAGACGAGGCCAATCTCATCGCCTTCAAGCCCACCCTGGAAAACTATCTCAAAATAGCCGACCCCATATATCTGCAGGTGCTCATCAATTCGTTCATGATGGCGCTTGTGACAACGGCCTGCTGCATAATAATAGCTTTCCCTTTTTCATACATCCTTTCCAGAATCAAAAGCAAAAATAAAAATATTCTCCTGCTGCTTATAGTCATCCCTTTCTGGACAAGCGCGCTGATACGCACATACGCAATAAAAACGATCCTTACCACCAACGGGCTCATCAACAACCTCCTGCTGAAAATCGGGATTATCAGCGAGCCGCTGAACATGCTTTATACGCAGGGCGCGGTTATCGCTGGGCTCGTATATACCTTGCTGCCGTTTATGATACTCCCACTCTACGCCGCGCTGGAAAAGCTTGACAGCCGCCTCATCGAAGCGGCACACGATCTGGGTGCCGGTAAACGGCAGACCTTCCTGCGCATAATAATCCCCCTCTCCGCGCCAGGCATCATTGCCGGGAGCATGTTGGTATTTTTACCGGCGCTGGGGCTGTTTTACATACCCGATATCCTCGGAGGCTCGAAAACGCTTCTCCTGGGAAACCTTATTAAAAACCAGTTTATGGATGCTCGCAACTGGCCGTTCGGCTCGGCGGTCAGCGTCACACTGACCGCGCTCATGGCTCTGCTGCTCCTCGCCAACTACAGCACGGTTAAATCCATGAGCAAGAAGGGCGGGATATGAAAAGTTCCACTCTCGCCAAACGCCTTTACATGCTGCTGGTTTACGGCTTCCTGTATGCTCCTATCCTAATACTGATAATCTACTCGTTCAACAGCGCCATGTACAGCGCCAGCATGTGGGAAGGATTCACGCTGAACTGGTATAAAAAACTTTTCAGCAACTCGCAGCTTCTTACGGCAATGGCGAACTCGCTTCTGGTGGCGGCCACCTCCGCCACAATGGCCACAATCATAGGCACGCTGGGCGCCGTAAGCTTTTTCAGGTTCAGATTCGTGGGTAAAAACTTTCTCTACGCCCTTATTTATATCGTCATGATGTCGCCGGATATTGTGATGGGTATATCGCTTCTGGTGCTGTTCATAGCAATCAAGCTGCCGCTGGGGTTCTGGACGCTCATGCTGACTCACATAACCTTCAGTCTCCCGTTTGTGGTTGTCACGCTATTCACAAGGCTGTCGGGCTTTGACAAACATATAGTGGAGGCCGCGAAAGACCTCGGGGCGGACGAGTTCCGCACCTTCCTGCATGTGATACTGCCCATGCTCGCACCCGCCGTTGCCGCGGGCTGGCTCCTGAGCTTCACGATATCGATGGACGACGCCATAGGCAGCTTCTTCGTAACCGGGCCGTCTTTTGAGATATTACCGCTCAGAATTTACTCAATGGTGCGGTTGGGCGTGAAGCCTGAGGTCAACGCGCTGAGTACGCTTATGTTTCTGCTGTCGCTGGTGCTCGTGCTGGCGTCGCAACTGCTGCTGCGGGAAAAGAAAACCAAAAAATAAGTTTGATATTTTTCTGAATTAATTGTACACATAACATTCAAAACAATATCAGGTGCAATTATGAAAATTTTCACGCGTGTAAAAAACACCGGTCTGAGTGTTAAAGTTATGCTGGTGCTGGCGGCAGCTCTCGTCATTTTACTGGCCTCCGCAACATCTATAATATCGCACATTGTGAAAAAAACATATATTGCAACCGTAAGCAACGATATCGACGTCAGTATTGATCTTGCCGAAAAACTGGTTTCAAACCACTCCGCCAATATACAAAATGCCCTTTCGAATCAGATCAAAATCTTTTCTTCCCTATACCCGGGCGAATACCGCGTGGATTACAACAGGCGCAATAAAGTGGGCGACTATGACGCCCCCACCCTTTACAAAGGCGACACCGCCATCAACGCCGAATACGACACCCTCCTTAAGCTGGCGCGGGGAGCGGGGATGGATCTCACTTTTTTTGTGTACGACGACGGCACTTATAAACGTTTTCTTACAACAATAGACGGCGTGGACAGATCCGTTTACGGCAAAGGGCTTGTAAGCGGAAAAGAACATGCGGAACGGCTTGCGAAGGGCGAAACTGTATTCTTCACCCTTGTACTCTACGAAAAAAGAAGAATCTCCGTGACCTACCCACTGAAAGATTCACAGGGCAATGTTTTGGGTATTCTCGCAACTGCGGCTGATCTGGAAAGCTCCGCCAACGAGCTGGACAATAACTTCAATAAAATTAAGATCGGCGGCCGGTCCGGCTATGTTTTCATCATAGGCTTCGACGCGGGACCAAAAGGCGCATTCGTATCCCATCCAACCCGAAAGGGGCAAAATGCGCTCGAACTGAAAGACACCAACGGCGATTTTTTTGTGAAAAAAATGCAGGAGCTCAAGAACGGGCGGATGACCTACACTATCGCCTCCGAAGATAACAACAGCCGGGAAGAGCGCCTCTCTGTATTCAAATATGTTCCGGAGCTTGACTGGCTGGTCGGCGCGTCCATAAGCATAAAAGACATTGAAAGCGCTTCCGGCAGGGTTCAGCTTGCCATGTATCTGATAATACTGGTTACGATCGTTATCATCATGCTGATAGTAAAGATCGTCATCGGCCGGATAGTGATCAAACCGCTGTCAAAAGTTAATACGAGACTGAAAGAAATGGCCGGAGGCAATTTCGCGTTGCCCGTAGCCACCGAATCGAATGACGAGATAGGCGCTCTTTCCAAAAATCTCGGCAACACCATAGACGACCTGAACGAAGTATTGAACCTCCTTAATAACTCGGCATCCGAAGTATACGCCGGAGCGAATGAGGTCGGCAATGCCAACAAAGAAATGTCGGCGGGTGCGGATATGCAGTATCAAAGCACCGTCAGCGTGAGCCAAACTATTGAAGATATGAGCAGTTCCATAACGGAAATGAGCATAAATGTGGAAAATACCGCAAAAGAAGCGTCCGAGATAAAAATTAACGCAGAAAACGGCGGACGTATGTTGGAAAACACTGTAAAAGAAATCAACAGATTAAGCAACTCCGTGGAGCGTTCCGCCCGCAATGTGAACGAACTGGCCACGGCCAGTGAAAATATCACATCCGTGCTGCAGGTCATAAATGATATCGCCGACCAGACCAACCTGCTCGCACTCAACGCGGCAATCGAGGCGGCAAGGGCCGGCGACGCAGGCAGAGGCTTCGCTGTCGTCGCGGACGAGGTGCGCAAACTGGCGGAAAAAACAGTCGCCGCCACTCTGGAAATTTCCAAGATGATCTCCGATATTCAACAAAAAGTTAACAATACCACTCAGGAAATGTCTGAGGGTGTAAAACTTGCAAAATCAGGCGAAAAATCCACATTGGTTCTGAACACCGAGATATCCAGTATTATAAACGGAATAATGGACATTTCCGGAAAGATAAACCAGCTGGTAAACCTGCTCGAACGCCAGACGAAAAACAGCGACAATGTAACGGTACATATACAGGAAGTGGCGCACAAAGCCAACGAAAACTCAAAGCTGGCCAACGACAATATGTACAAGGTTGAATCATTAAAAACACTGGCGCAAAACCTTATGCAGCGGGTGGCCACTTTTAAACTGAAATAGTAAAGGTACTACGGGTGGCTTATATCAATTTGCAGATATTTTTTGTACAGCTCGTTTGTGACTGACGATTCCCAGTGCCCTGTCAGCATGGCGGCGCCGATCATCCCGATAAAAACCGCCACTATACAAGCCGGTATCCACCTGTTATATTTAACCGCCGTTGTATTCAGGCAGTGCGGGTTCTGTCTGTTTTTGACACATTCGTGGCAGCCCATGCAATCAGGATTCCAGACGGTATTTTTTTGATCCACGCTCAGCCCCATCGGGCAAATACGCCTGCATCTACCGCATTTTATGCATGCTGAAGCGTCACGTTTAACTTTTACCGGTGAAAACACCGAGCACAGCCCCAGAAGAGCGCCGTAAGGGCAAAGATTTTTGCACCAGAACCCCCTGAAAAAGAAGGTAAGCGCCAAAAGAGCTGCAAGCACGATCATCGTCATCATTGACGGATGCAGGAAAAAACCCAACATCTTGGAATCAGCCACGATATTGTAAGGAGAACGCATAAACGCCTGAATGCTTCCGATATCCATTGTCAAAACGATGTATATAAAGAAGCCAAGTAGGACGTATTTAAGCGCCCAAACAGGAATAAACCACGGAATGACCCACCGCTTACCCAGCTTTGCGACCGTTTCGGACACAAAACCCACCGGACAGATATGGCTGCAAAAGCTTTTTTTGAAAATAATGCTCATCAATATCGCACTAATTAAAATAGTCAGCCCCGCCGGGTGTATTGTATCGTATCTGAACGTTAACAGAAGCTGTTTCAGCCCCAGGAGCGCGCTTATCGGCAAAAAGCCTTCTACCCCATAAGGTTTGGTAACATCCACATTACCGTCAGACAGGGCACGAAGGTAAAAATAGAAACGAAGACCTATCCCCAGCACATAAACCAATATAAACAGTTGCAGAAAAACTCTTAAATTCCGAATTAAAGCTTGTTTCATCAGTTATTCCTCAGTAAAACCATAGCACATGCCGATTATTTTTTTATTGATCCATATCAATAAATCTACAAAAAAAGCCCGCACTCCTTCCGAAATGCGGGCCATCATAAATTATAGCAACCAGTAGCTACTGTTTGGAATACCTTCCGGCTACATTGATGCGAACAATTTCCCTCATAAGACGTGCTTCGATGGCTTTGTAATCGAGGTTTTCCTGCCGTCGTGCATCCTCAAGATCTTTTTCAGTCTGGAGTTTGCGGCGGAGCATCTCTTCCAGGTTAATTTCCCTGCCCAGCTCCGCGCCGTCCGCAAGCACCGTCACTTTGTTGTCGGCCACTTCCAGAAAACCGCCGTCCACCGCGACGTACTCCACTTCGCTGCCTATATTGAACCGGAACTCACCCGGACGAAGGGAGCAGAAAAACGCCGTGTGGCCGGGCAGTATTCCGAGGTCGCCCTCGGAACCCGGCGCGTACACTTCGTCTACTTCCGCGCTCACAAGCTGTCGTTCAGGTGAGACAAGCTCCAGAAAAAGCCTTTCAGACATATTATTTTCCTTGTTTCATTTTTTCAGCGTTGGCAAACACTTCCTCTATACCGCCGCACATGAAGAACGCCTGCT
>JAVBTI010000140.1:0-4513 GCA_031556255.1 Deferribacterales bacterium
TTACCGTGTTGCTTGAGATATTCAGCAGATTGTTGTTTTCAATACGGCTCGCGGCAGTGAATTTACTTACACAGTTGGTTATAACAAATGCTATTAATATAACGAACGCCACCACCAAAGAACCGGCTATCGCCATGAGCAGTTTTTTGCTTAAACTAAGCTTTTTCACCGGGCTCCTCCTTGGATTGTTGATAAGGCATTTTATATGTTAATGCCCAAATCATCAAGAAAAAGTTGTCCAGACATTCAAATAAATTGATACCCAGGGGAACCGCGGGTGGCAAAACTCTTTATTACCCTTTGACTTACGAATTTTACGGTGCTAATCTTACCGTCGAGGTAATTATGGTAGTAGTGACTGATCTGAAAAAACGATACGGGCACTTTGATGCCGTGAAAGGTGTAAGTTTTTCCATAGAGAACGGAGAGTTTTTCGGCTTTCTCGGGCCGAACGGCGCAGGAAAAACCACTGTCATGCGGATGATCTCGTGCTTTCTGACGCCCACTTCCGGCAGTATAAAGGTTTTGGGGCTCGAAGTGACGGAGCATCCCTCGGAAGTAAAATCCCGCGTAGGCGTGGTCGCGCAGGACAACAATCTTGACCCCGATTTCAGCGTGATGGAAAATCTGACGGTTTACGCCACCTATTACGGCATAAAAAGGAAGGTCGCAAGAGAACGGGCACAGGAACTGCTTGAGTTCGTGGACCTGGCGGACAGAAAAAAGGATAGGATACAATCGCTGTCTGGCGGTATGTCGCGCAGGCTCCAGATAGCGCGTTCCCTTATAAATTCACCGGAACTGCTGATTCTTGACGAGCCTACAACAGGCCTAGACCCCCACTCCCGCCGCGCGCTATGGGAAAAGCTCCGGACACTTCGGGAAAAAACCCACGTAACTGTGCTTATCTCCACCCACTATATGGAGGAGGCGGAAAAACTATGCGACCGCGTGGCGATCATGGATCAGGGGCATATAGTCACCGTGGACAGCCCTAAGAATCTTACTGCCAAACACGGCGGCACGCTGGAAGATGTATACCTTAAGCTGACAGGAAGGCCGCTGGACAGCTGATATTCAAGAGAAATATATGATAACCATAAAAGAAAACTCACCTATTTGTAATATTATCTACGCAACTCGCGTGCTGCGGCGGAATATGAAGGTTTTTTACAAACTCTACAAGTCCAATCTTGTGATAAACTTTATAGAGCCGTCGCTTTATCTTTTCGCTTTCGGCGTGGGGCTTGGAAACTTTGTGCAGGATATCGACGGAATGTCATACATAAGATATATCGCGCCGGGTATGGTTTCTTACAGCGGGCTTTTCGCGGCGGCGTTCGAGTGCCTCTACGGAACTTTTGTCCGGATGGATTTCCAGAAGACCTTCGACGCGATCCTCGCTACTCCGGTGAATAAAGAAGGGGTCATTCTGGGGGAAATCTTCTATGGCGCGTCCAAGACAGTGGTGTTTTCACTAATCATCATGATAGTCGTGTACGCGGCGAGGCTGATCCCCACTCCGTGGCTGCCGCTGGCACTCCCTTTCCTTTTTATCGGCGGGATGACCTTCGCGTCGATGTCAATGATCGTAACTTCACTCGTGAAGGGGATAGAGTCGTTCAACTATTATGTGACCCTCGTAATTTCGCCGCTGATGCTTCTTTCCGGCGTGTTTTTCCCGCTGACGGGGATTTTGGAAAAGGTAGGCTTCTTCTCTCCATTTTATCATGCGGCTAAGATTTGCCAGCTACTTGCCAAAGGGCATGTGGGCGATATATGGATACACGGCGGCGCCCTCGTCGTAATGATGACCGGCGCGCTGGCAGTGGCGATGATACTTATGAAAAGAAGGCTGTCAAAGTAATATATTACCACAACAGGGACGTTGCGCGGCCACGGATGGCCGCCCAACAGGCAGGAAAATAATACTATGGCTCTTGGAATTTTTGACTCAGGTGTTGGCGGGCTGACGGTCTACAGGGAACTGGCCGCCGCCTTCCCGCACACAAACATGATTTACCTCGGCGACACCGCGCGGGTGCCCTACGGCAACAAGTCGCCGGAAACAATAATACGCTACTCCCTTGAATGCGCCGAACTGCTGGTTAACAAATATCACGTAAACGCCCTCGTGGTGGCATGCAATACCATATCAAGCTACGCGATAGAGCACCTCAAGTCCACCTTTGGCCTGCCTGTGCTGGGGGTTATCCAGGCTGGCTCCGAAAGGGCGCTGCAGGTGACGCGCAACGGCGCCGTGGGCGTTATCGGAACCATCGCCACCGTGCGGAGCAACTCCTACGTGAATATGCTGGAAGATCTCAGCGGCGGCACCGTCACAGTACGGCAGAAGGCCTGTCCGCTTTTCGTCCCTCTCGTGGAGGAGGGGCTCATCACGGGCGACATACCCCGGATGGCGGTAAAACTGTATCTGGATGAATTGATGAAACACCCGATAGATACGTTGATCCTGGCATGTACGCACTATCCCGTGCTTGCGCCTCTCATAGCGGAGTTGTACCCCTGTGTGCAGATAGTGGACAGCGCTACGGTAATGGTAAACAAGATAAAGCAGATGGGGCTTGTGGTCAGCGAGAGCAGCAAGCGGGAGATACTAATAACCGACGCATCCCCCGCCTTCGAATCACTCAAAACAATGCTCGTAGGTAATATTCGCATGCATGTAATCGACCTGTGTGCTGCTAATTGTTGAAGATAGAGCTTAATATGTTAAAAAGGCCCCAGCCTACTTCGCGCGAAACCAGAAGTGAAATACCGGTTTATGAGACTCTTCCGGGTAACCGCGTATGCCTATCCGCGGCAATTAGCCTGATAAATCAATAAAAAAGGGACAACTGGAGTTGTCCTTTTTCGGCGGGGGGATCGATCCCGCGCTATAACTCATTGATAGTGCTAAGTTTGGCAAATAGATTGTTTGTGTTATACCAATAAAAGTACCAGCAGATTATTTTCCATACCATAATGAAACATATTATTTTGTTGTCAGTATCCTTTATAACCATACCTACATGGTGTTTGGCATCCGGCAATATAGTATCTAACTCACTGCAACATGGAATTCCCGGGTAACTGCGGACAGCGTCTATGGTGAATCCCATGAACTCCGCAGGTGGCTTGAAGAACACGGCAAGGGTTATGTATTATCCGTATCCTGGAAAGCCTATGTGTGGCAGGGTATCAAACAGCACCGGGTTGGCAGTATGCTGAAAGAACTCCCGGCAGATGGCTGGCAACGTATCAGTGCAGGCAAGGGGACTAAGGGCGAGCGGTTTTATGATTGGATTACAGCGCCTCTTAATTCTTCCGTGGAGGATGGTTTCAGCCGTTGCATGCTTGTCCGCCGGAACATATCCGGACCGGATGAATTGCGGGCATATATCTGTTTCTACCCTCACGGCACACGGATGGAGGACCTGGTGCGTGTAGCCGGCCTGAGGTGGACGGTGGAAATGTGCTTCGTCGAGAGTAAATCAGAAGTGGGCTTAGACCAGTATGAGGTACGCACTTATTCCGGCTGGTATAAATATATGTAAAAGAAAACACCAAACTCATACTATGGCGTATAGGAGTATTGTATTATTTACAACTGTAATACTAGTTCTGGTGCCAGGTACGCAATTCAGGAACATGCCGTCCATCCTGGATTCCGGCTCAAGACCGGAATGACGAAGCAAAAAAGCCGGCTTTATGGACAGTCCGCTGAATCCCCCCAAGTAAGGGTTTAAGGAACACCCACACAAACTTCTAACAAAAATCAATAATTTTTCCCCGGTATCAATAGATATTCATTGAACTTTGCGCTTTAATCTGCTAAGGATAAATGTTTTGTGGAGGAAATAATGAAGCTTTCTTTTATACAACAGATGTTTTCAACAGACATTGCTATAGATTTGGGTACTGCAAACACGTTGGTGTACGTTAAAGGTAAAGGCGTGGTGTGCAGCGAGCCATCTGTTGTTGCTATAAATAACGATACGTCCGAGATTCTTGCGGTGGGTTCCGAGGCCAAAAGTATGCTGGGCAGGACTCCCGCTAAAATTGTAGCCATCCGTCCGATGAAAGACGGCGTTATTGCCAACTACGACATTACGGAAAAAATGCTCCGCTATTTTATTATGAAAGTGCATTCCAGGCGCCCTCTGGTTCGCCCCAGAATAGTGATCTGCATTCCGTCCGGCGTTACGCAGGTGGAAAAACGAGCCGTGCGCGAATCCGCCATACAGGCCGGCGCAAGAGAGGTGTATGTGGTGGAAGAGCCTATGGCGGCGGCGATTGGCGCGGGTCTTCCTATACATGAACCGTCCGGCAACATGGTTATCGACATAGGCGGCGGCACCACCGAGGTCGCGGTTATCTCGCTGTACGGCATCGTTTACGCAAACTCAGTGCGGGTGGGCGGTGACGAGATGGACGAAAGCATTGTAAATTATATTAAACGCAAGTACAGCCTCCTGATAGGCACTTCATCCGCCGAGCAGATTAAAATGCG
>JAVBTI010000035.1:0-6443 GCA_031556255.1 Deferribacterales bacterium
TTACCGGTATCTACGGGATGAATTTCGATTATATGCCGGAATTGCACTTTAAATACGGCTATCTGGCAGTCCTTGCCTTAATGGCATTGGTCGGCGGCGGGCTTTTCCTGCTCTTTGTGAAACGGAAAATGTTTTAACTGGACTTAACTTCGATGTTTTGCTAAACGTATACCCATGAATATTGATATAGCCAGAATTGCCCTGATGATCCTCCCCTTCCTTTTTGCCATAACCGTGCATGAAGTTTCCCACGGCTATATGGCTTACTTTTTAGGGGACAATACCGCCAAAAACGCCGGCAGGCTCACATTGAACCCTATCGCGCACATAGACCCGCTGGGGCTTATAGTCCTGCTTGTTACAAGGATGTTCGGCTGGGCCAAGCCGGTGCCGGTGGATTTTTATATAGTGTCCCGCAAAAAGTACGGCCCCCTTATGGTGGCGGCGGCCGGCCCCGTATCAAACTTCCTTCTGGCCGTTGTGTCCGCTATATTCCTTTACCTTGCGGCGCGCTTTATGCCGGGGTCGTTCATGGGCAAAATCGCGGAACCGGTGGTTATAATGCTCTATTACTCCACTATGATAAACGTCGTGCTGGGGCTGTTCAACCTTATCCCCATCCTGCCGCTGGACGGCGGGCGGATATTACAGAACCTTCTGCCCCGCGAACTTGCCTATAAATACAGCGCCCTTGAATCCTGGGGGATGATTCTGGTCGTACTGCTGCTGGTTCTGGAAAGATTCCACCCCTTTTTAAACCCCATCTTCAGTTTTTTTATCGGGCTGCTTACAGGCCCGTCCGCGCCATCTATCTTCGGGAGGTTATAGTTGAAAAAGAGAGCGTTCAGCGCGATGCGCCCCACGGGTCTCCTGCACCTGGGGCACTATTTCGGCGCACTTGAAAACTGGGTTAAAATGCAGGAAACGATGGACTGTTTTTTCGCCGTGGCGGACTGGCACGCCCTGACCACCAATTACGACAACCCGGAAAATATAAAAGAAAACACACGCCAGCTTATCATAGACTGGCTCAGTGTCGGCCTCGACCCCAAGAAATCCACGATGCTCATTCAGTCGCACAATAAAGCGCATGCGGAGCTTTTCCTCCTGCTCGGGATGATCACCCCCGTCTCATGGCTTGAGCGCACCCCCAGCTATAAAGAGATACAGAACGAACTTTCCAATAAAGACCTTGCTAATTACGGCTTCTTGGGGTACCCGGTGCTGATGACCTCCGATATAGTGCTGTACGATTCAAACTATGTCCCGGTCGGGCTTGACCAGGTGCCCCATGTGGAGCTGTCGCGGGAGATCGTACGCCGTTTCCACGCGCTTTATAATAAAGAGGTTTTCGTAGAACCGCAGCCGATGCTCACCAAAGTATCCAAGCTGCCGGGGCTGGACGGCCGTAAAATGAGCAAAAGCTATAACAACTCCATCACTCTGGGCGAAGATGCGGCCTCGGTCGAGCTGAAGCTGAAGCGGATGGTTACGGACACCAACAGGGTGAAACGTTCCGACCCGGGCAACCCGGATCTGTGCCCCGCTTTCGATTACCACAAAGTGTTTTCCACTGAAGAAGAGCGGGCGGAAATACGCAAAGGGTGCACAGGCGCCGCGATGGGCTGCATAGACTGCAAAATGATTCTCATTAAACACGTTCAGGCTTTGCTGGAGCCGATCCGGGAAAAACGTAAACGTTACGAGGCCGAAATCACCGATGTGGCCGAATTCCTGCTTGATTCCCAGGTGAAGGCGAATACCGTGGCGGAACAGACCGTTTCCCGCGTCCGGCGGGCGCTGCAAATCTGATATGGAGCTGCTGTCTGTCCATATAGACAACTATGAAGGACCGCTCGATCTCTTAATCCATCTCGTTCACCGCAATGAGATGAATATTTTCGACGTGCCGGTCAGCGAAATCACCAACCAGTTCATCCTGGAAATCCGCCGCATGCAGGAACTAGACATGGAGATTGCGGCGGAATTTATCCACATGGCAAGCTATCTGATATACCTCAAATCCCGCTCCCTCCTCCCCAGCGGCAGCACCGCGGGAGAAGAGATCTCCATTGAAGAGGAGAGTTTCAACCTCGCCCAGGCGCTGGTTGATCTGTCCTACTGCAAAGAACTTGCCGTCCGGCTCAAAGAATTCGCCGATTACTCCGGCAGATATCTTTTGCGCCGGGAAGGAATCCTCATTCCCAAAGAGTCCGTTTTAAGTGAAGACCCTTACCGGCTTGCCAATGCGTATTTTGAATCCGCACAGATTAAGCCGGAAGAAAAGGTGGTTGTGCACAGCACAAGGGAGCAGTCTGAAGCGATTGCGGCACAGACAAAAAAGATCGTGCTGGAGCGCAAAGACACGCTCTGGAGCGAAATATCGCCGGTTTTCCCTGAAAGTTTCGAGAAAGCGGTCGCCTTCTCCACCATCCTCGATCTCTCTAAACAACGGCTAATCCGCTCCATTCAGGAAAGCAATTTCACGGATATACTCATGCAAAGGCTGAACACTGTTTAATTATGCAGACTTAAAAGCCGCACCAGTTCACCTAATTGCACGCACTCTTTCGGAAAGATATTTTTCATCATTCTGCGGAAAAGGATTGCCGTTTTTCTTGCGTCCGGCAGAGCACGGTGCGCTTTACCCTTGACCTGCCCGTTAATTTTGAACTGTTCCGACAATGTCTGGAGATCGTGTTTCACGCTGTTGTCATTGAACAGCCGGGACATGCGCAGCGAATCAATAACCACCGGAAATGGCAGTTGCTGCATATATTCGCTCAGCGCGGCCCGTAAAAAAGCCATATCTTTCGCGGCATTGTGTGCGACAAGGACTGTGTTCCTGGAAAAATCGAGGAAATTATAGAAAACCGAAGCAAAATCAGGGGCGAATGCCACATCCGCATCAGTTATGCCGTGGATCAAGGTATTTTCACACGGAATTGTCCGATGTGGGTTGACAAACGAAGAAAATTCTGAATTTTTATCGATTTTGAAAGATTCATTTACGCTGACTGCGGCGATCTCTATTATGACATCGCCGTTTTCGGGGTGTATCCCGGTCGTTTCGAGGTCGAACACAGTCCATCTGACTTCGTCAAGAGGAGTGTCAAGCAGATCAGGTGCCTCCTGGAAACTGTTCATTGTATGCATAAATTGGATCCCGCCCGGTAAACACGCTATGCCTTTACAAGGTGACCTTTCGTAAATCCAGTTGTCTCCTGAAAACGTAACGCACAATCCGATCTCTGGTAAGTTCCTCTATATCCCAATACCTGATGCTTGCGACTTTCCTGTTATTCGGCCTGGGAGACACTCTGACAACACGGCACTGCACACGCCCCACCCCATCCATGGCGGTATTGGTGAAATCAACAACTATATTGTATCCTTCATGCAGTTCCGCCTGTGTGCTGAGCCTGCAGCCGCCGCCGGATATATCATCCACAAGTCCGTCTTCATAAGGTATGCCGTCTTCACTGTTTTCCATCCGTTTCATTTTTTCAAGATCGCCCAAAAATACTTTTACGCGCAGATGCACCGGTACCCGATAGAACTGGCGCATCTGTTCATGCCGTAAAATTTCAGGCATACTGATGGCAAGCATATAGAACGGATCTTTTATCACACTTTGGACTTTTGCATCAAAGGTGACTCTCCCGTTAGCGGCCAGCGCCGAAACATGTAACAAAGAGCCTTTTACAACCGGTACAGGCATACCCTTACGGCTGGGCATAGAAATAATGATCTTTTCGTCATCTATGTCTTCAATGCGGGAATCATAATAATTATTTTCCCCACTGGATGCAAGACTTACTATCAGCTTTGTATTGCGCAGTAAGTTGGTTCTGATAACATTGTTGTTTGTTTCTTTCATACCATCCCAACGGTAAGCAACTTAGTAATATTCTTAACATGTTTAACATACATCAGCAATACAAAGTTTGCCGTCTATGAATATGTCTACGAATAATATAATATTCCGCATTCATGAGCGCGTGGACAGCCGAAAGTCAGGTTACCGCGAAGTATGACTTAAAATATCTTCATTTTCACAAGCGCGAGCCTTGCCAACTAATAAAAAAACATATATTTTATAATAAGCAAGGGGGATCGGATGTTAAAAAAATTATCTGCGTTATCAATCGTTTTTTCAGTATTTTTACTTTACGGCTGTGCCGCCAGGCCCACAATGGGCGGTTCCGTTGATTATAACGTCAGAAGTTACGAAGAGTTATCCCAAAGCCCGGCCAAAAAAACAGTTAACTATTACTGCAATTTTGACAGGATAGCCCGGCAGGATTTTAACGCTTTGGGTGATTACTGCTCAAAAGCGAATAACCAGGACTATGTATCATATTTTGTACCCTTTGATATCCAATCCACAACCGGGTTTGACAGCTATCTGATCCATAATGTGTCAGAGATTAATTCTAATAATAAAAATTATAAATATTATCAAATATATAGCAATAACAATCTCACCCGATTATCACAGTTTGATTTCGATATTGCCCCCCCCACAAGTTTTGCAATTATGCTGGATAACAACAGCTATGCCATCGCCATAACAAAACGTGACCTTCTGGCAAGAACAACAGTGTACCCGGGGCTGTATATCCACTCCCTCGCGCCTGACAACGGCACCACCGGCGATCAGATAGGTGATTACACAGTGACCTTTTCCATCCCTCCGTATTCATATAAAATAAAATACAACGACAGCACAATCGGTCGCATGCTCGGCCTTCCGGATTATACAAACCTTACCGGGGCGCTGGATGCAAAGCGCAAGGCTGACCTGAAAGCCTACAACGATGCGCTGAACAGCTATTGGAAATCACCGGAAAAGTATAAATACAGCCCTGCCAAAATTACCGCAATTGACTATGCAATCCCACAACTGGGCGTTAACAAATTCAAAAATCCGAGCATGCCTTCCGATCTGATTCTCCGTGTACAATCGCCGCAAAATGAGGAAAAACTTGCAAACCAATACCTGCCGTTTTATGAGCTGCGCTCAATTGATATTATACAGGTATCCGGCAGCACGGAGTCTGTTCTGAAAACCTTTACCGGCGACGATATAGCCAAAGTACTCATCTCGTTTGACGACAATCCCGCCCTCATTTATAAAGGAAATGTCAGCGACGCACGACTTGTCATCCGCTACAACCACGAGGTTGTAAGGCCGCAGATGTTGGGACTGCAAAAGTATTACTCGGAGCTTTTAGGCATAGGCTACATATATTCAGACATTGCGCCTAAAATTGAAACAAACCTGGCCATCGAAAGATACTACCCGCTGGAAAAGCTCCCCACAGACTGCATAGACGTTAAAAAACTCACAGATACTTTGAATAACAAAGGGGTTAAAAAAGAAAGTATCGACAGACTTGTATCCCGGTTATCTAAAGAACGGATGCGCAGTTGCACCATGGATCAGAAGAGTATAGGCGATATACTGCCGGCTCTGTATTAAGGCCTGACCTCATTAAATACCGGGTCGCGCAAATACGGCAGGAGGGCGCAGCGCAAGGCGCCGGGTGCGCTGTAGCCCGGTAGGCGACGCAGCTTTGAAAGTGCCGACAATTTTGTGAACTGGTTTGTCAGGCGCTTATAAATCAACGTAGCGATCTTGACTTGTTTCCGAATTAAAATAAATTGTTATGAAAAGCCATTGGTATGGCTTAATTTAGGAGATGACAATAAGAACCATCCTGACAATTTTAATCTTTGTATTTGCCTCCGCTTCGTTTGCAGGGGAGGTTGGCCACTATACAGCTCTGGCGTGGGGGCCGTGGGATCATATGTCTCCGGCACGGGGCACGGGTCAGGCGGCGTTGGGATTTATATACTACGCCTCAGACACAATGAAAGACGGTTCAGGAGATACTTACAGCGGCATTGATGTTGATCTCAGCCTTCCCGCGATGTTTGCTGTTCTTAAATATTCCCCAAAATTTGATATATTGTGGGCCAATTACAGTTTTGGAATTGCCCCCGCTTACGGCAGGACAAGTATAAACGCTTATCTGGGCGGTACAAATATCGGCGGCGAGGCTGATCTAACAGGCTGGCAGGATTTGAACGTCATCCCGGTTAACCTCACCTGGGAACTGTCAAAATATTACAGTATTTCAGCGCAGTATGCTTTCTGGGCTCCTACCGGTTCATATCACAGTTCCCGCGAACTTAATCTGGGGCTGGGATATTGGTCGCATGACTTTCGCGTGACGGGTTCTTTTTTCCCGATGGGGACTCCTTACACACTGCTCAGCGTTTCAGCTTTATATGAAATCAGCACTGAAAAAAGCGGTACGGATATTCATCCGGGGGATCGCTTTGTTATAGAGCTGGGCGCATCGCACCTTTTTAATCAGTATCTGATTGCCGGCCTTCTGGCATCAGGAAACTGGGAGGTCACGGATACAACCGGC
>JAVBTI010000138.1:0-10443 GCA_031556255.1 Deferribacterales bacterium
ATACCGCCCTGGACGACAGCGCCTACCTGACCCGTTTTGCTGAAAAAGTTTATTTGATACACCGCCGGGACGAATTCCGCGGCACCAAACTCGCCCAAAAACTTGTGAAACAAAACTGCCAGATAGAACTGGTGCTGAGCAGCACGATTGTGGATATAAACGGCGACCTGAACGTCTCCTCCGTCGACGTCAAAAACCTCAAAACCGACGAAATGAGGCGGATAGACGTGGACGGCGTATTCATATTCATCGGGCAGCAGCCGCTGGCATACCCTTTCAATAAACTTATCCCCACGGACACCGAGGGGTTCCTGATAGCCGATGAAACCACCCTGACAAATATCCCCGGGGTGTTCGTCGCGGGGGATATACGTTCCAAAGAGATACGCCAGATAGTCACGGCGGCGAGCGACGGCGCCGTGGCGGCGAAGATGGTTGTGCGCTACCTTCAGGATCTGTCAATAGGCTGCGTCCCCGAAAACGGACAGATGAAACAGGAGTAAATGATGGGGTTCACGCCCGATGAACGCTCAAAATGCCGTCTGGTGTGCACTCCCATCGGCAACCTTTCCGATATGACGCCGAGGGCGCTTTCCGCCCTCAAAGAAGCCGATATTATTTTTGCGGAAGACACACGCACGGCGGCAGCGCTGTTGAATCATTTTTCCGTCTCCAAGCCCGTGAAATCTTACCATAAGGACAACGAACCGGACGCTGTCAGGTCGGCTTTGCGGGAAATTGAGACCGGCAGCAGAATCGCCCTTATCACGGAGGCTGGGATGCCGGGAATAAGTGACCCCGGTTTTCTGCTTGTCAAGGCACTTCTTGAGAATAAGTTGCCTTTTGAAATTGTACCTGGTGTGAACGCGGCAGTCCTCGCGGCGGCGGCGTCCGGGTTGTGCAGGGACGGCAGATTCCTTTTCGCCGGTTTCCTTCCTCACAAAGGTGCGGAAAAAGCGGCGGAAGAGTTCGTGTCCTCCCCCTGCCCCGTCATATTTTACGAGTCACCGCACCGGGTTAAAGAGACGGTAAAGATCCTGTTGAAACTTTTCCCGCCACCGGTGGCGGTTTGCAGAGAGCTTACAAAGCTGCACGAAGAAATTGTACATGTTTTCAGCGAAGAGGATATCGGAAAGCTCACCGTTAAAGGCGAATTCTGCCTCGTTGCCGGCAGCGCGGCTGCAGGCAAACAAAATTACACGGGAGATATAACCGTCAATGCGGACAAGCTCGCGGATATACTCGCCGGGAGCACGCTTTCCGTGAAAGATATCGCGGAAATACTGAAAAAATGCGGCCTGAAAAGAAATATTGCCTACGAAACAGCACAGGCCGCAATAATACAGAATAAGTCCTAAAACCTTCTTTAATCTTGCCGAAAAATGTGGTACTTTCATACCGTATAAATTTTATGGAGCTGCCGTATGAGCTTGTATCTGCCCGTCAAACGCCTGTTAGCAGTACTTTTGTTCGTTTTATGTTCCTTTATGTTCGTTTCATGTAAAAGCGATGACAAAGTCGACACCACCGGCACGGGCAAATCCGCACCGGCGGCAACGGCAAGCGGCAATAAACTTCACGAAGTCACAGTGACCGCCCCCGGCATAACATCAGTGTATGAAGAAGGTGCGGATCAGTACGACGAAGAATACTATGAAGGCGATTATTACGAGGGGGACGAAGGCGATTACGGCTGCGATCCTGAATATGAGGACTGCGAAGAGTCCGGAGATTACGGCGATCACCCGGGCGCGGGCACAAGCGTGGCCACAGTCGTGGATTCACACGCCAAGACAGTACTGGGCAGGCCCGACGCAGTGGCTTTTTATTTCGAATATTCCGATGACACAGGCAGCCCCTCAGCCATAGATATATACAACGAGGAGTTCCCTAAAGAATATGTAAATATAACCCCTGATGTCAAAGGCACATGGAGATGGTACGACGATTACACCGTTACCTTCCGTCCGGACGAAGACTGGCCCGCCGATCAGGAATACAAAGTCACCTTCAATCCCAAGCTTTTTAATCCTGAATATAAGCTGAAAAACTATACATATAAATTTAGAACCCAGCCGTTTGCCGGTGCCATCAGCTCTTTTCGTCTTTACCAGACACCGATCTCTGAAAACGGCGCTATCTCCGAGCCGTTCGCCGTGGCCACCATATATTTCACCTACCCCGTAAACCCGCAGAGCCTTGAAAAAGGAGTTACGTTAACGTATAACAACAAAGCCATCAAAGCCGCCGTCACTTACGACGACGTCCGCCGCTACGCATTCGTAAAAAGCGAGGATATACGCCTAGGCGAAAAGGCCGGTCTGTTACAGTTGTCGATCAACTCAGCCTCCACAACCTCCGGCGGAGCGGCAATGGCGGAGAAAC
This sequence comes from Deferribacterales bacterium, assembly GCA_031556255.1. Lineage (GTDB taxonomy): Bacteria > Chrysiogenota > Deferribacteres > Deferribacterales > JAISNW01 > JAIRQX01. The sequence goes on from JAVBTI010000138.1 coordinate 2,386, forward strand.
AGTCCAGAGCCATAGACGTTCCATCCATGTCGGAATTTTTCAAAGTCAACGGCGCCAACATTTCCATTATCAATAATGCCAACGGGGAACCGGAACAGTTCCTCACATTGGATTTCACATTACCGGTGGCAGTGGACGGTCTGGCGGACAGCGTGAGAATATATAAACTGCCGCGCAAGTATGACAACTCCACCTGGTACAACTGGCGGGACTTCAACGGCCAGATCACACAGGAATTCCTGTCCAAATTCCCAGCTGTAAAACTTGAATATATGAAGGAAACCGGCGCGGAGAACATACAGGCGGCAAAGTTCTTTGTCTCGCCGAAGGAATCCGTTCAGCTCGGCATTATGATCCCCAAAGGACTGAAATCAAAAAACGATTACACATTGAGCGCCGCCTATTTCCGGGTGCTGGATGTGCCAAGGTTCCCCATGGAACTGAAATTCACCCAGGACGGTAATATTCTGACGCTCAGCGGCGACAAATCGCTCACTCTGATGAGCCGCGGCGTGGATAAAGTTAAAGTCGAAGTAGCCAGAATCATGCCCGCAAGGCTGAACCACCTCATCTCCCAAACTTACGGCGAAATGAAGCAGGCCAACTTCGAAAACTATAATTTCAACGAATATGATATATCCACCTTCTTTACCACCGAAGTGACGCTGAACAACTCCAACCCCGCCAGGCTGAACTACTTTTCCGTGGATCTGGCGCCATATCTCACCGGCACCAACACCGCCGGGATCTTCATCGTGAAAGTCTACCCCTGGGACGGCTCGTCCTACAGCTACAGCCCCCGCGACCGCCGCCTGATACAGGTCACGGACATGGGCATTGTTATGAAAGAAAATATAGACAAGAGCAGGGATGTGTATGTCATGTCCATGCGCACCGCCCAGCCCTTCGGCGGAGCAGATGTCTATTATCTGACCCGCAACGGCAAATCCCTCAACAAAACCACCACAAACAGCTCCGGCAACGCTAAAATGCCGGAAGTGAAATATAACAGCAACAGGCCGGAAGAGAACGCTGTGGCACTCGTTATCGAAAGCGGCAACGATTACTCTTTCATGCCCCTCAACCGCGGCAACTACATGGTCAACTATAACCGTTTCGACGTGGGGGGCGAGTACTCCTCAAGCCGCTCCAACCCCAATGTGATGGGGCTGAAAAGCTATCTTTTCACTGAACGCGGCATCTACCGCCCCGGCGACCCCGTGCACATAGGAATGATCGCCAAACAGGAGGACTGGAGTTCGCTCGCCGGTGTTCCTATGGAACTGACCATCACAAACCCGCGCGGACAGCAGGTCATGAAACACCGCTTCACCATGAACGAAGCAGGGTTTGCCGAAGCAGAGTACCAGACCGATTACACCAGCCTGACCGGTGTGTACAGCATGTCATTCACTGTTGTGAGGGACGATTCCGGCAGCACCAAATGGGATTACAGGCAGCTCGGCGCAAGTTCTTTCAAAGTGGAGGAGTTCAAGCCCGACACGATGAAAATCAGCGCGCGCATAGCCGGCCCGGCGGTCAAAGGCTGGCTCCCTCTGGCAGGGCTCTCAGCAGACGTCACGTTGAACAACCTTTTCGGCAGGCCTGCGCAGAACCGCACAATAAGATGGCAGTATCAGCTTGCCCCGGCTTCTTTCTACTTCAAAGAGTACAGGGAATATACATTCACCGACCCGTACAGGGATCTGAACAGCTACCGCTATATCAACCCGGTCACCCTGCCTGAGGCGCGCACCGATAACAACGGCAATGTCACGGCTAAAATAGACCTGTCTAAATACTCCGGCGGACTTTACAGCCTTATGCTGTATGCCGAGGGATTCGAGGACGGCTCCGGCGACAGCGTCGTGACCACGGCCTCCCGCCTCGTCTCCCCTATGGAGCACCTTGTGGGGTACAAAACGAACGGTAATATCAGCTACCTTAAAAAAGACGCGGCCCAGAAAGTAAGCTTTATCGCCATAGACAGCAACCTCGACAGGATAGACATGGCCGGATTGCAGTACACAGTGGTGGAGAAACGCCACGTGTCGCTCCTGGTACGCCAGCGCGACGGCACCTATGCCTTTCAGTCCGTGGCGCGCGACGTCATTGGAAGCGCGGGTAAACTGAATATTGAGGCCAAAGGCACTGATTTCACCCTGCCCACGGACACACCGGGCACTTTCCAGCTTCTGGTTAAAAATAACGACGGCCTGCTGCTTTCACGGGTAGATTACTTCGTGGCGGGTACATCCAACCTCACCCTCTCCCTAGATAAAAACGCGGAACTCAACCTGACGCTGGATAAGAAAGAGTACGCCACCGGCGAAGAGATAGAAATCAACATCATCGCGCCATACACCGGCACGGGCCTTATTACTATCGAACGGGATAAAGTTTACGCCCATAAATGGTTCCGCACCTCCACCACATCCAGCAGGCAGACAATACGTGTTCCGGCGGAGCTCGAAGGGAACGGCTACGTCAACGTTTCATTCCTGCGAAGCCCGGATTCGAAAGAGGTCTTCATAACGCCGCACAGCTATGCTGTCGCGCCTTTCAGCGTGAACAGGGCCGCCCATGCCACGGATGTTAAAATATCGGTGCCTGAGGAAGCGCGCCCCGGTCAGCCGCTTAAAATAGAATACAGCGCGAACAAGAGCGGCAAAATAGTCGTATTCGCAGTGGATGAAGGTATATTGCAGGTGGCGGGCTATACTCCGCCGCAGCCTCTGAACGACTTCTTCCGCAAACGGGCGCTCCAGGTCAACACCTATCAGGTGCTTGACATGCTCCTCAGCGACAGCAAGGCTGTAATGCAGGCGGCGGGAATAGGCGGCGGCATGGCGGATGAAGCGATGGCCGCACTGAAAGCCAACCTCAATCCGTTCAAACGCAAGACAGAACTGCCTATAGTTTACTGGTCTGGCGTCATGGACGTGACAGCCGGGAGAACAAGCAACATTATTTACAATGTGCCCTCTTATTTCAACGGCACGCTGAGGGTAATGGCCGTGGCGGTATCCTCAGACTCGGTGGGCTCAACCAGCCAGCAGATGCTTATAAGGGCACCGATTATAGTTCAGCCGAACATGCCTGTAAACTTCGCCCCCGGCGACAAAGCAGGGGTGAGTGTAACCATTTCCAACAACATGACCGGCAGCGGCACAAACAGCCTTATCAACGTCGAGATTGCCGCCGACGAGTATTTTGAAATAACAGGCGAAAACAGTAAAGAACTCAGACTGAGCGAAGGAAACGAAGGCCGCGCCGATTTCGAGATACAGGCCACCGGGAAACTGGGATCCGGCACCGTCACAATAACCGCCTCCTCTCCCGCCATGGTGGACAGTGAAATAATAATTACAGCCACCGCCAGCGTGCGCCCGGCGACGGCTTACGACACAGTGATCACCACCGGCGTGTCCTCCCGGAACGACGTGTCCATCACCAAATTCTCAAGGGATATGTATCCAGAACTGGCCTCAAGATCTGTAACAGCGTCGCATAACCCGCTCCTCATAGCGCGGGGCCTGACACAGTATCTGGAAAAATACCCCCACGGCTGCACGGAGCAGATCACAAGCCAGTCGTTCCCAACGCTGTATATTAAAAACACTCCTCTGATGACGGAAAAAGAGGCACAGGAATCGTTCCGGCGCACTCTGACCATACTGCGCGCACGGCAGCTTGACAACGGCGGCTTCATGCTCTGGCCGGGAGGCTGGTCGAACGCGCACAGCTTCTCGTCCGTTTACGCCATGCACTATCTGGCGGACGCCAAAGCCCACGGCTACCACGTGCCCGCCGATATGATCGACAAAGGGAACAGGTGGCTCTCCTCTTACATCTCCAAACCGGTCGACAGCCTCTATGACGCGAGAATCAAAACCTACGCCGCATACGTTCTGACCCGCAACGGCGTGGTAACGACAGCCTTCCTCACCAACCTGGAAGAAGCACTCAACAAAAACTACGCAAAAGAGTGGAAAGGCGACGTCGTGGCTTCTTACATGGCAGCCATTTATAAGATGCTTCAGATGGATGAGAAGGCGCGGGATCTCATACGCGGCTATATCCCCGACGTTAAGCAGCGCTTTATATTCTACTCCGATTTTGACACAAGTTCCCTCAGGAACACCACATATATGTATCTCCTGGCGACCCACTTCCCCGATATGATCACCAGTGTGGACACAAAGCTTATAATGAACCTTCTGGACAGCATTGCGGATCAGCACTACAACTCGCTCCTGTCGTCTTACAGCATCCTTGCGCTTTACGCTCTGGCGGAAAGCACCACGGGGCAGGACGAGGGGATGAAAATCCTCATGGACACCTCAAATGCCAAAGGGATAAACCTTGAGACAGCGGCCACCCCGTACCCGACTGCCGCGTACAAAGAAATTGCCGCAAAGCTTACCGGAGAAACCGCTAAAGCGGGCACGCTCGGCTTTTTTATCGTGGCCACGGAACAGGGCTTTGACCGCGCCATGCCGGAGAAAACCGCGAACGGTATAGAAATACAGCGGGAGTACCTCGACAGCGACGGCAAAGTGAAGACGGCCTTCAGCCAGGGGGACGACGTTACCGTAAGAATAAGGGTGCGTACGAACGGCAATATGAACTATATTGAAAATGTGGCTATAGTAGATCTCCTGCCGGGTTCGTTTGAAGTCCAGAGCGATTCTGTGGCGGCTCTGCAACGCAGCGCATACGGCGGCAGCTACTCCGACAGATTTTTTGATTATGTGGACGTGCGGGAAGACCGGCTGGTATTCTACGTGCCCCTCACAGGCAGTGTGAAAGAGCTGACATACAAAGCGAAGGTGGTCAGCCGGGGCGAATTTGCAATACCGCCGGCGTACGCATCAGCGATGTACGACCCAGTATACCGGGGCAATACCGCAGGCGGAAAGCTGACCGTTACTGAAAATACCAAATAAACCTGGTACATGACTGGAGTTGGTTATTGATGGATAAAATGTTTACCGATTTTTTCAGTTTTGCTGAAGATCCTTTTAAACGCACGCCGGACGTGGGCTTTTATTTCATGTCCGGACGGTGCCGGGACGCCCTGCAAACGCTGAATACGCTCCTGCAATCCGATGAATGTTTCGCCACGCTCACGGCCCCCCCCGGAGCGGGCAAAAGCATCACTTTACACCGGTTCATACAGGATCTGCCGGACAATGTCATCTTTGCCTATATCCTTTTTCCGAGCCTGCGGCCGGAAGAGTTTCTGCAGGTTCTTTTGGAGAATTTCGATATCCCGGCGGACGCCGGTACCTCCCAGAAACCGCTCAGAGCACTTTTTGAAAAATTCATCAAATTATCGGTAAAATCGGGAAAACAGATCGCTTTAATTATTGATGAAGCACAAAAGATGCCGGCAGAAACCATCGAAGAGCTTTTCGATCTGGCTGAATGCAATCCCGGGTTGAAGTTCATACTCGCAGGAAGACCGGAACTCGAAAAAACGCTGAATATGATACAGTTGCGGCAACCGAGACATAAAACATCCCTGAACGCCCTGCTGGATAATTTAACCCCGGATGAAAACGCTGAATATATCGTTCACCGCGCTGAACAGGCCGGCCGTACAACCGCTCTGACATCAAAAAGCGCATCCAGGCTGGCCTGGAATTATACAAAAGGCAACCCGGGACTCGTCAACACATTGATGGAAAGGGCTATAATCGCGGCCCGCATGGACGGGGCCCGCGTCATTAGGGACGAGCATATCCACGCAGCCGCAAAAAGCCTGAACGCCGTCACCGGTCCCGTATCAACTGGCAAAAATAAACGCCGCCTCGTATTTTCAGCCGCAGCGGCACTTCTGGCAGCATGCTTCGCGTTCGGAGGATATAAACTGTACACGGTACAGCCAAAGCCGGTTGTCACGGCATCGGCAGTCACAACCAAGCCACCCGCACCTTCCACCGGACCAACGCCTCCGACTGAGCAGTCGCAAATACCCGCGCCTCCGGGCGGCGTTATCCCTCCTACGGCAGCCACACCCACACCGGGCATATCTGCTCCTCCGGCGCCGGTTACACAGGACATCACGCCTGAACCGCCTTCAGCGCCCGAACCGGCGGCAGCTCCCACACAGCCGGCCCCCGCGGAACCCACTGCCCCGGCGCCCGTGATTCCCACGCCGGCACAGCCTGCCGAACCGCGTACACCGGCACAAACACCTTCCGGAGCAGATTTCGGCATTGGCAGCATAGCCGTCGTGGCCACACCGGTGCTGAACGTACGCTCCCGGCCACTCCTGGACTCTGAAAGAATAGGCACACTTTACGAAGGGCAGCGTATAACGATACAGGAAGAATCAAGGTATTGGGTGCGCGTGACTCTCAACGGCGGACGGGATGGCTGGATATATAAACAGTACCTTTCCAAACCGGAAAACTTTATCCCTTCGGTTCCGCCCGCTCCTTTGCAGACCCAGCCTGAGCAGGCACCCTGACAGGAGCGTATGATGACACATATAGAACACTCCCGCGGCTATCTGATACTAAACGAGGTGCTGAACGCCGTCACCCACGGAATAGGTTTCGGGCTCAGTATAGCCGGGCTTGTGGTCCTGATAGTGTCCGCCGCGGGTTCGGGAGAACCGATACGGGTGGTTTCGTTCGCCATATACGGCTCCATGCTGGTGCTCCTTTACCTTTTCTCCTGCCTTTACCACAGCTTAAGCTTCACGGCGGCGAAAGGGGTTTTTAAAATATTCGACCACAGTTGCATCTACCTGCTTATCGCGGGTACGTATACCCCGCTCTGCCTTGTGACAGTGGGCGGCTGGCAGGGATGGACACTTTTCGGCATAATATGGGGTCTCGCCATAATCGGTGTGATATACAAGTCAATATGGATGGGCAGGTTCAAAAAACTCTCCACCGCTATATATATCGCCATGGGCTGGTTTTGCATCATTGATATCAAGGCTTTTTATGAAGGTCTGGGACCAAAAGGGTTCGGCCTCCTGCTCGCCGGAGGGATAGCGTTCACCGTGGGCGCGGCCTTCTACAGCATGAAAAATGTCAGATTTATGCATGTACTATGGCATTTTTTCGTGATACTCGGCACCATGCTGATGTATTTTTCGATATTGTTCTACGCCTGAAACTGCGGTTTCCTGAATTTTTTGATTTTTAAATCCGGAAGCCCCCTGTCCACAAAGAAATCATCTCTCGTGCGATTGAAATAGCCGTACTTTATATGTTTTTGCTCTTTCTTTATTAACCGCAGCATATTTTTTATGCTCAAAATCTCATCTTTAGGCAGTTTCAGGGCACTGTTCAGCATATCGGCATCGATATTGAGATTTCTGGTCTGGATTAGTTCTACTTTGTATTTGGATAAAAATTCCAGCAGGGCGTCCACTTCGCTTTTACGGTCGCTCACCCCCGGAATCATCAGCAGATTCAGCGCCACATAGCAACCCCGCTCATTCGCCGCCTGAATACTGCGGCATACATCGTCGAAAGTATAGCCTTTCGGCCTGTAGTAGGCGTTGTATGTGGACGGGATCACGCTGTTCAGGCTCACCCTGATACTGTCCGCCCCCGCGTCGATAACTTCAGCCACCTTATCGGGGACGCTGCAGTTGGAATTAAAGTTGACAGTCAGTTTCGGAAACCGTCTGCGGATAAGTTTTATCGCTTCGGCGATATTATCGGCCGCCAGCACCGGGTCCCCCTCGCAACCCTGCCCGAAGCTGATAATCGGTTCTTCCGCATGCTCCGCGTGGACGCATGCCACCTCCGCGATCTCCTCCGGGGTCGGCATAAACGGGATCCGTTCCTGCGGCGACGGGCAGCACTCGGATTCCTGTAGGGATATGCAGCCCACGCAGCGGCTGTTGCACGCCGGGGAGGTCGGCATGGGGCATTCCCAGCGGGGGTAAAATACATTTTTCGCCGCCGTGGAGTGGTATTCCAGAGCGCAGCGGGACAACTGTTTGTACAGGCGGTTATCCGGAAACCGGTTCAGGAAATATTCCACTTTGGAGCGGAAGTTGTCGGTGTAGTCATATAAATCAGGCTT
>JAVBTI010000148.1:0-10236 GCA_031556255.1 Deferribacterales bacterium
GGTCACGGCGACCAGCTTCCTCATGCTGTCGACCATGCTCGGAAACTTTACCGCCCTGAAAGATATCCTGAAAAACAATATGGATGAAAAAGCTTTCGCCGGTATGGCAAATATCAGCGATGTGCAGATCTCCCGCAAACAAAACGTTATGAAAGCCATGCTCACCGGGTTGTTTGCCGCGTGCCTCACCATTCTTGTCTATATGTATGTGAAACGCCCGTGAATGAATGCTATAAAAACACTTAAATTCTTAATTCCCTACCTGAAGCCGTATTCATTGCGGATAGCGGTTGCGCTTCTGTGTGTACTGCTGGCAAAGCTCGCCAATGTGGGCGTCCCCCTTGTTATGAAGCGTATAGTGGACAGCATGTCGCCCGCCGCCGCTCCGCTTGCCGTGCCGGTGGCTCTGCTTGCCGCGTACGGCGTTCTGCGGCTGCTTACCGCTGTTTTCACCGAATTACGGGAAGTTTTATATATCAAAGTTGTTACTAAAACGGTCAGAAGCGCCATGCTGTCAATATTCGGCCATCTCCAAACGCTCAGTATGCGCTTTCATGCGGACAGGCAGACCGGCCGCCTTATTCGGGACGTGGAACGCGGTGAACAGGGGATCATGGTGCTGATTGATGCCGCACTTTTTTCAATCCTCCCCACGATGGTGGAAACGGCGCTGGTATTTGCCATCCTGATTCGTGGATACGACTGGACCTTCAGCGGCATAGCGTTTGCCGCGCTGGCACTTTATGTGCTTTTCACCATGCGCATCACTGAGTGGCGGAACGTAATCCGGCGGGAGATGAACGAATATGAATCCACCGGAAGCGCCCGTGTCACGGACAGCCTCCTGAATTACGAGACCGTCAAATATTTCAGCAACGAAGAATGGGAAAAAAAACGCTACGATGATACCCTTATCCCCTGGGAAAAGAGCGCCCTGCGCACCCAGGCTTCCCTTGGGGTTTTGAATACCGGCCAGGCGGCTATTATCGCGCTGGCGGTAACCCTTATGATGTGGCGTGCCACGGTTGGCACGGTGAACGGAACGATGACTGTGGGTGACCTCGTGCTCGTCAGCTCCCTGATGATACAGCTCTATATCCCGCTGAATTTTTTGGGCGTTATTTACAGACAGACCACACAGGCGTTCATAGATATGGAGAAATTTTTCACGCTTTCCCTGGCGGAAGCGGAAATCAAGGATACCCCGGACGCAGTACCGCTCAAACCCGCCGGCGGCGAAATACGTTTTGACAATGTGAATTTCGGCTATAACGGGGACCGGCAGATACTCCACAATGTTTCATTCACAGTGAAGGCCGGAGACACAGTGGCGGTGGTGGGGCCGTCCGGGGCGGGGAAATCCACACTGTCCAGACTTTTGTTCCGTTTTTATGACCTGACCTCCGGCGGTATATATATAGACGGGCAGGATATCCGCACCATCACCCAGGACAGCCTGCGCAAAGCTGTAGGAATAGTGCCGCAGGACACGGTTCTGTTTAACGATACCATCGGTTATAATATTGCTTACGGGCGCACGGACGCATCCGTGGCCGAGATTGAGGCCGCGGCCGGGATGGCGCAACTGGACGGGTTTATACAATGCCTGCCGTGCGGATATGATACACTGGTGGGAGAGAGGGGGCTCAAGCTTTCCGGCGGTGAGAAGCAGCGGGTGGCCATTGCCCGCACGCTTCTGAAAAACCCACTGATATATGTATTTGATGAAGCCACATCGTCGCTTGATTCCCGGTCGGAGAAACAGATCCAGGCCGAATTGGACGAGTTGGCGCGGGGCCGCACGACGCTGATGATAGCGCACCGCCTTTCCACAGTGGTAAGGGCGGACGAGATACTGGTGCTGGACGGCGGGCACATAGTCGAACGCGGCCCGCACACCGCACTTCTGGCGAAAAATGGCCTCTACGCCCGCATGTGGCAGTTGCAGCAGGCAGAAAAGCAGGTGGAAGAACGGTTGTAGATATATGGTAATTAATAATTCATGAGATTTGATGTTGACGGACGGTTACAACCCCGCGGATGGTTTATGTTCTCCTGAATAACTGGCGGTTTCCCGGCCCCTGAAAAAAAGGGTTGGGAAGCAAGGTAATACGGGCGATATAGGAGTCGAACCTATGACACCAGGCTCCGGAGGCCTGTGCTCTATCCACTGAGCTAATCGCCCTGACTTGCGAATGTAAGATATAAATAATTACGAACAATTATGCAAGCATTTTTATACGAATACTGCGCGCCCGCGGAGCAAGCGAAGCAGGGTTACCCTGCGAAGCGCCGCGCAGACGCAGGCCCGTACCGCAGTGCGGGTTTCCCGCGCGAGGATAAAGAGCCGCACTAATGTATTCATATTTATACAACTTCTCAAAATTAAAATTCCCTAGACGCGCAGCCCCAGATTACCGATGCTGCAAGAAAAACTATAAATAGCCTGCGCATACGCGTCTCCGTTAATCTTGCCTTGCTTTACTATCTGACAAATGGTACAAATTTGCAAGTTTATATTGCAGTTTAAGCGGGGGACTATGAAAAATATTCTTGTCACTGGCGGCGCCGGGTATATAGGTTCTCATGCAGTTTATGATTTGCAGAAACACGGGTACAAATGCGTAATACTCGATAACCTTTCTGAAGGGCACGAAGAGTCCACGTACATCTCCGGGGGGAAACTCGAAAAGGTTGATCTGAATGATCTGCCTGCGCTGGGTAGGCTGTTTAATAAATACAGGTTTGACGGGGTCTTACACTTTGCCGGTTTTATAAATGTGGGCGAATCTGTGAATGCTCCGAAAAAATACTATCAGAACAATGCCGTCTGTACGCAAAATCTTCTTAATGCCGTGGTTGACAGGGGGGTAAAGTATATGGTTTTTTCCTCAACCTGCGCGGTTTACGGCAATCCCCAATACCTTCCCCTTGACGAAAAACATCCGAGAGATCCCATAAACCCCTACGGTAAAACAAAGCTGATGACAGAATTTATGTTGGAGGATTACTGCGCTGCATATGGGCTTAAATATGCGTCTCTAAGGTATTTCAACGCTTCCGGCGCCGATGAAAGCGGTTTGATCGGGGAGAGCCACAATATAGAAACTCATCTGATTCCACTTGTGCTTAAAACTCTGACCGGGGAGCGGGATAGTATCAAAATATTCGGCAACGATTACGACACTCCGGACGGCACCTGTATAAGGGACTATATCCATGTGAACGATCTGGCGTCGGCGCACAGGCAGGCTCTGGAGAAATTGTGGGCGGGGATGGAGAGCGGCTGTTTTAACCTGGGCACCGGAAACGGGCATTCGGTAAAAGAAATTATATCCGCCTGTGAGGAGGTTGCCGGACGCAGAGTAAACGCAGCGGTAACCGAAAGGCGGCCCGGAGATCCGCCAAGCCTTGTTGCCTCCAACGACAAAGCGAAAAAAATACTGGAATGGAACCCGAAATATATGGATATAAAAGAAATTATCCGCACCGCATGGCAGTGGGAACAACACAGGAAATATTGATGAAAACCATACTGGTGACCGGCGGAACCGGGTTTCTTGGCTCCCATTTATGCAGACGGCTCATAGCGGAAGGTAATAAAGTGATCTGTGTAGACAATAACTATACAGGCTCCCTGAAAAATGTCGATACGATACTGAACAACCCAAATTTTACCTTTATCGAACATGACATTATATATTCCATTGATATCGACTGCCATTTAGACGAAATTTATAATTTTGCCACGCCGGCTTCTCCGGTGCACTACCAGGGGAAAGCAGCGCTTTTTACCATTAAAACCTGTGTGCATGGCAGCATTAATATGCTGGAGCTGGCGAAAAAGCACGGGGCGAAGATTTTACAGACATCCACTTCGGAAGTATACGGTGAGCCACTGGAGCACCCGCAGAGGGAGAGTTACCGGGGGAACGTCAGTCCCATTGGTATCCGGGCCTGCTATGACGAGGGGAAAAGGCTGGCGGAGACTATTTTTTTTGAATATCACAGGCAGGAAAACGTCAACATCAAAGTGGTACGGATATTCAATACTTACGGCCCCAATATGAACCCGGAAGACGGCCGTGTGGTGAGCAATTTCATCTGCCAGGCGCTGCGCGGAGAAGATATCACAATTTACGGTGACGGCAGCCAGACGCGCTCATTCTGCTATGTGGACGACCTGATCGAAGCGATTGTAAGGATGATGGGCAGCCGTGACGGCTTCACCGGACCGGTGAATACGGGTAATCCTGATGAGTTCACGGTGAAAGAACTTGCCGATAAAGTATTGCAAATGACAGGCAGCCGCTCGAAAATTATCTATAAAGAGCTTCCTCAGGATGACCCTACTCAGCGCCGCCCGGATATAACTTTGGCCGGTAAAGAGTTGGGATGGAGCCCTAAAGTAGACCTTGCGGAAGGTTTAACGAAAACAATTTCATATTTTAAAGGTATTATACAATGAAGGTTGCGATTGTAGGAACAGGATATGTGGGATTACCGACAGGGGTGGGGTTTGCCGAACTGGGGCATGACGTATTCTGTATTGATCAGATTGAACAGAAGATAAATGATCTGAATAATGGAAAGATAACTCTTTATGAGGTGGGATTGGAAGAACTTCTACTCAAAAATCTTTCATCAGGCAGGCTTAAATTTACCACTAAAATGGAAGAGGGTGTAAAAAACGCCGATATGGTTATTATCGCTGTCGGCACGCCCACCCATCCGATAACCAAAGAATCGGACATGAAATATGTTTATGCGGCCGCTGCCGAACTGGCACAGCATTTGGGCGGATATACAGTCGTTGCCGTCAAATCCACCGTTCCTGTGGGTACCGGCGGGGAAGTGGCGGAGATCATTGCCAACGGTAATCCCAGGGCTGATTTTGACGTAGTTTCGCTGCCCGAATTTTTGCGGGAAGGGTTTGCGGTGGAAGATTTCTTCAACCCGGACAGGATAGTCATCGGAACAGATTCAGACAGGGCAAGGGCGGTTATATCAAAACTTTATAGTTCTTTTGAGGGGAAAACCGCGTTTTTATATGTTTCGAGGAAATCGTCGGAAGCGATAAAGTACGCCGCCAATTCATTTCTGGCGGTGAAAGTGCACTATATCAATGAAATGGCCAACTTCTGCGAAAAATCCGGCGCGGATATAAACGAGGTGGCGAAAGGAATGGGGCTGGATACCAGAATAGGCGCGAAGTTTCTTCAGCCGGGGCCGGGCTACGGCGGCTCATGTTTCCCCAAGGATACCACAGCAATGGCCAGTATGGCGCGTAATTACGGTGTCAAGCTGACTTTAATTGAAACTACTATTGAGCAGAATGAAGCACGTAAAAAAGAGATGGCGCGGAGGATCATGCAGGCCGCCGGAGAGGCGGAATCTCCCGTGGTTGCCGCCCTGGGTGTGACCTTTAAAAGCGGGACCGACGATGTGCGCGAATCGCCCGCCATGGATATAATAACAGAGCTTGTAAAATCCGGCGCGGCCGTGAAAGTTTACGATCCAAAAGGAATGGACAACGCAAGGGCCTTGTTGAAGGACGACGTTTATTACGCTTCCGGTATTGCCGACGCCTGCGCCGGGGCGGATATATGTGCTATTCTCACGGAATGGCGTGACTTTAAAGATTTTGATTATGCTGCTGTCCGCGGAACAATACGCTCGCCTGTTATAGTAGATCTGCGCAATTTGCTGGACAAAAAGGCCATTCCGGAAGAAGGGTTTACATACTACAGCCTTGGCTGACTCTCGGTGGTAAATGAAAAAAACTGTAATTTTGGTTAGCTGCCATAAAGACACCCCGCTGATAAAAGAAGCGCCGTTTATTCCAATCCATGCCGGATTTGCGTTGGCTGAACCCACTGCCAAAGAAGCACTCAAGGGGATGTTTAATGACGCGGACGGCGGCAATATCTCCGGCAAAAACGGCAACTATTCCGAACTTACGTCGCAGTACTGGGCCTGGAAAAATTACGGTAAACTGGGCGACCCGGACTATATCGGTTTTTTTCATTACCGGCGTTTCTTAAATTTTGGCCGGCCACTTTTCCATAATATATCTTATTTTCATAATTTTTCAGAAAAAACTGTAAAAAAATACCACTGGCATGAGCCGGATATAACCACGGCATGCAGTGGCTACGATGTGGTACTGCCTGTTCCGGATATCATGTATAACTCCCGCGGTGAAAAAATGACGATGCGGGAGCAGTATTGTGAAGGGCATTATAAAGACGATTTTAACACAATGATGGAGTGCCTTTTTGAACGTTTCCCCGAATACGCCGATATATTTAAAAAGACGGAGGAAAACTTCAGGAATTATTACTGCAACATTTTTATCATGAAAAAAGAGTTTTTTTTCAGATATGCGGAATTTTTGTTCGATATTTTGTTTGAAGTTGAGAGCAAAACCGAGCTGTCAGATGATAAGTACGGGGTGTACCAGCGCAGGGTGTTTGGTTTTTTGGGAGAACGTCTGCTGAATTTTTTTCTTGCGATGGAACGGAGCGAACGGTCATTAAAAATAAAAGAATTGCAGCTAATGCTTGGAGATTTCACGAAATACCGTTCAAATTTGAGACAGGTTATTATTTATCTGGCCAGAAAAACAGGGTTCAGGCTTGTAAGAAACCGGGAAGGTGCCGAGGTTTCATTCGGCAGGTTGATATTTTGGAAAAAAAAGATAGGGGATCACGGAAGCATTCATACTTTATTGAACGGACTGATTAAATTCACTTCAAAATAACCGATTATTTATCCAGAATCGACAAAATAGCCTTCAATTCGGTTCTCAAGTATTGTTTCAGTTTTTCCGGGTCATCTTTGGTAGTATGGACGTCAGGCCTTGGCGCGGTGCGTTTTTTTTCAGTTTTCATCTGCTGTTTTTCAAGTAAAAGGCGTTTTTTGGCCCCTTCGAGCGTGTAACCTTCTTCGTAAAGCAACTGTTTTAAATAAAGCAACAATTCCACCTGATCGTTACTATAATAACGATGGCCTCCCGACGATCTGGAAGGCTTAAGAGACGGGAAAGCTTTTTCCCAGAAACGGATTGTTGAATGAGCAAGCCCAGTGTCTTTACAGACCTGGCCTATTTGATGGTACAATTTACTTGTCATTTACCTCATCTTTAAAAAGCTGGCTTGGTCTGAACGATACCACTGTACGCGGGGGGATTATTTTCTCTATACCGGTTTTAGGATTACGCCCCACTCTGCGGCCACGGACTTTTACGTCGAAATTACCGAAACCAGACAGTTTTACACATTCCCCCTCAAGCAATTTTTCTCTGAGTTGAGTAAATACTTCATCAACGACATAAATAATGTCTTTTTTGGTGAGTCCGTATTTTTGATGAATATTGTCAACAATATCAGCCTTAGTCATTTTCCCCTCCTAAGAGCTTCTATTTTTTTTTCAACTTGAAAATTTTATCTGTTATGCCGCTTTTTTGAGCATATGTTTTTGCTTCTTCCATAGGCATGCAGCAGACTTCTACATTATGGCACAGTTCGGTATTTTCTTCCATTTTTATTATCACCGTGCCGTAACCGTATTTTTGTGCGAAACGCACGGCTTCCGACCGAGCGCTGAAAGCAGCTTCGGGAGCGACTTCAATATTTTCAATAAAAATGCCGCTTCCGTTTTTCGGTATGTATACTGTCCACACCGGGGTTGACCGGTAGTTGCTGCCGGTCAGTGTTACTTTTGTATTATACTCGGCGGCTAAGTTCTTTAACAGTTCATATTCCGCCGGTGTGGCGTCATCAAGTTGCAACGAATATAAAGAAACAGCGGGAACGATTGCCTGGGCAGCCGCCGGAGCGGGTGGCGCCGGTTTAGTCTCTTTTTTTGCGGGCGGCGAAGCTGGGACGGTCTCTGTTTTAGGCGTTGCCGCTTGCGGTGCGGAGGTGGGCTGTTTTACTGGTGCCGGCGCAAGCGAAGGCAGTACCTCTATATCAGGCGTGGTATTGCGCCTTGCGGTTGAAGGGGCTTCCGGCGCTGTTGTATCAGTAAATTCTATGATCTGTATCCGCACATAATCCGATTTGGGATCCCCTGCCGGCGGCGGTGCCTGTGGGAGAGCATCTTCCACAGGCTGCGTAACCACCGGCGGCTTGCTGAAAGGGTTGATCACGATTATGACAATTGTCGCAATGAGCGCAAATACAAAGGTAGCTGTCAAAAACGTCAGCAGGAATTTTTTTGTCCAGCTGCTTTTGGCCGCAATGGGTTTATAGTCTGTGACAAATACTTCGGTATCGGCCACATATGCTTTGTGTGCCTCAGCCAGCGACAGTTTGTAGTTTTTAAACAAATTCAATTCTATCATGAAAACCCTAAACGCGCACTACTCCTATTCTTCTTTACCTTTTTTAGCGCTTACTACCTTTTCAGTTAAGTGCGAGGGAAGTTCCTCGTAATAGGCAAATTCCATTGTAAACATGCCGTGGCCGCCTGTCATGCTTCGCAGATCAGGCGCATACGTCAATATTTCCGCCATGGGAACCTGCGCACGGACATGTTGCCCTGAAGTCTGCGGTTCCACATTCAATATACGCCCCCTGCGCGAGTTCAGGTCGCCGATTACAGCCCCCACATGTTCTTCCGGTATAAAAACATCCAGATTCATAATGGGTTCCAGCAGGATAGGCTTAGCTTCCATGGCGACTTTCTTGTACGCCATTGAAGCAGCCACTTTAAAGGCCATTTCCGAGGAATCCACTGAATGATATGACCCGTCAAACAGAGCTATTTTGAAATCGACCATGGGGTAGCCTGAGAAAACGCCCTCCAGCATGGCTTCACGGACACCTTTTTCCACCGCGGGTATATAGTTGCGCGGAACTACACCGCCCACAATGCGATCTTCGAACTCGAACCCGGCCCCACGGTCAAGCGGAGCTATCTCCAGCCATACGTCGCCGTATTGCCCGCGGCCGCCGCTCTGTTTCTTGTATTTCCCCTGACCGGAAGCTTTCGCTTTGATGGTTTCGCGGTAAGGAACTTTGGGCACCTTCATTTCCACCTGGACGTTGAACTTTCTCTGGAGTTTTTCAACTACAGCTTCTATGTGCATCTGACCCATTCCGGAAAGAAGAAGTTCGGAAGTTTCAGGATCTCTGCGGATCTGAAGCCCCGGATCCTCTTCCAGAAGTTTATGAAGCGCGGTGCTGACCTTATCTTCGTCATCTTTAGATTTAGGCACTATGCTGAAGGATATGACAGGATCCTGAAGGTTGATTTTTTCGAAAGACACCGGGTTGTTAACGGAGCATAGCGTGTCAAACGTTTCCGTATAGCGCAGTTTGCTTATCATTGCTATCTGCCCGGCGGTGACTTCATCCACTTTGGTGCTGTTTTTACCCTGCATGAGGTTTAGCTGTGTAATACGTTCCTTTTCGCCTTTTAAGCTGTTCAGAAGTTCCATCTCGTTTTTTATTGAGCCTGAATAGACACGAAAAATGGAAAGTTTGCCCGCAAACGGGTCTGTAAATGTTTTGAAAACGTATGCGGAAACAAAGTTATCGGTCGGTTTAATAAAAATCTGCTCTTTGGATTTCATATCAACGGCCGGGTGCGGAGACTCGTCGAGAGGGGACGGCATATATCTGATAACCGCTTCCAGAAGCAGTTTGGCGCCTATATTTTTAGTGGCTGAACCACAGAGAACGGGTATAAATTTCTTGGTAATGGTGCCTTCGCGCAGTCCTTTCTTAATTTCATCCTCAGTCAGTTCGCCGGAATCCAAATATTTTTCAATCAAGGCGTCATCCGTTTCGCTGGCGGCTTCGACCAGTTTTGTGCGGTACCGTTCAGCTTCCGCCATCATATCTGCGGGGATATCCTGAACTTTATAGTTGGCGGACGCGTCATCCGGATATATAAGCGCTTTCATCTGAACGAGATCTATCACACCTTTGAAAGACTCTTCAGCCCCTATCGGAAGATATATCGGCAGTGGGGTGATGTTGAACGCTTTTTCGACGTCGGCGAGGGCGTGGAAAAAATCTGCGTGTTCTTTGTCCATCTTATTTACGAAGATAACGCGGGCAAGGGAAAATTCGTCGGCATAGCCCCAGACACGTTCAGTCTCCGCTTTTATGCCGGTGATGGCGGATGCAATTACAACAGCGCCGCTCGCCGCCGACAGGGCCACTTTTGATTCATGCAGGATGTTGGCGTACCCCGGGGTGTCGATTATATTAAGAAGGTATTTGT
>JAVBTI010000165.1:0-36518 GCA_031556255.1 Deferribacterales bacterium
TGTCACGGACATAAAATATGACAGTGACGGTATAAAGGCCGTGTTTTCAGACCTTTTCAGCCATTTTGACAGAGACGACGGCAAACCGGTCGCCCTGCTCTGCCTGAACGCCGGTAACGGCCTTATAAAACTTATGGCTGAAACGAATTGCTCGAACGGAGCGGCTTTTGACATACTGTATATTCTGGGAACTCTTATGGCGCACAGGAAGGTTGGCGAGGGGGAATTTACCCTTATTAACGATTCCATCCGTTCGCTTATTGAAAAGATATGATGATTTAACAGGGGGCTGTCTTACCCCACAAACGCCACAACAGCGAACTATAACAAACTTATCGCCACTCGGAGGAAACAGCCGTTTATTAAAAATGTTGCCGACTATTTCGTCTGGCCGCCCCCTGTAGGTGACGAAAGGGGGATGAGGCGGTGCACTTCTTGTGTCCTTCCCTTTGCCGTCCGCTTTTATTAAAATTTGACAATCAGCGTATTCCTGTGATATCTTACAACAACATTTTAACTGAAAGGCCTGTGTCATGGGCCGGGAGTTTTTTCTTTTGGATGGCAGTCTTGGCATTCCCCTATCGTTACTGATTCTAGGTATTTTTTCATTAAGTTTTTTCACAGCTTCAAAAACGTCTTTAACAACCCTTGGTGATATGGGTATAAGGCAACTTATGGCCTCCCGCGAACGCGGAGCGGATATTTTCCGTCTCTGGCTTGACCATTCCTCCAGGCTTTTGAACACCATACTGTTCTGCAAAATAGTTTTGGTTGTCATCATATCCGTTGACAGCGCTGCCCTTGCCGTGAAGCACTTTCCCCGCGTTCCCCCTGCTCTGCCGGTGGCGGTGATAATCGCTTTGATTGTGATTTTTGCTGAAGTACTGCCGAAAGCGGTGGCGAAGCAGATAGCCGCGGCGGTCGTGCTGCCGAATCTGTATATCCTCAGAATATTATATTATATCTGTTACCCTGTGACATCTGTAATGCAGGCGCTTGCGGCCATGGCTGCCGGGGCGTCCGGCGGCAGCGACGGAGCGAAACGTACCCTGACGGAAGACGAGCTTGAGTACCTCATAGATGTGAGCGAAGAGCAGGGGGTTCTGGAAGAGCAGAAACAGCAGATGCTGGCCAATATTTTCGATATTTCCGATATATACGTCAAATCTGTGATGGTGCCGCGCACTGAGATGGTGGCTGTGCCGCACGATATTGATAAAGATGAACTGGTAAAACTCATACAGGAAACGGAATACTCCCGTCTGCCGGTCTATGAGGACACCCTGGACAGGATTGTGGGTATCCTTTATACTAAACAGATGATTAAGATGATGGGCAGGCAGTGGGATGTGAAAGAGCTGATGTCCACGATGCACAGCGCCATTTTTGTGCCGGAGACGAAAAAGATAGACGATATGTTGAAGGAGTTTCAGCGGGCGCGCCAGCAGATGGCGGTGGTGGTGGACGAATACGGCGGCGTGGCCGGGATTGTCACAATGGAGGATGTGTTGGAGGAGATTGTCGGCGATATATGGGACGAATATGATGATGAGCCGGAAGAGGAGGATATCAAAAAAATATCAGACGCGGAGTACAGTATAGATGCCCGTACGAATATTGACGACCTCTGTGAATATTTCGACATGGAGCGCACGGAGGATATGTCTGAATATGACACGGTGGGCGGATTGATTTACGATATTGCCGGCGCCATACCTTCCGTTGGCAACACATTTCGCTGGCGCGGTTTTACCATAAAGATCCTCAGCATGGAGGACAATAAAATCCAGCGTGTTGATTTTATCAAAGAGAAAGAAAAGCTTCAGGAGTGACGGAAAACACGGAAGTTATTTTCCGCCGCCTGAGGCGATTAGGTAATAGTCGTGCAGCATGGACAGGTACTCCTGCGGCTTCACATCCAGCAGGAGCGATTTATTCTTGCTGATATATTCCCATATCTCCTGCAGTTTTGAACGCATATCATCCACGCCCGAGTCATACAGGGCGTTCATCTTCCCGCGCACCACGCTTATGGTATGATCACCAAGCTTGCTGAGCAGGACGCTTTTGTCGTCGGCGCTCAGGGATGTGTCGGTGCTGATCTCCTTTGCCAGCGAGACAATACTGTCAGGGTCATTTGCACGGTTGATTTTGCTTTCATAAAGTGAAAATCCGGAACATCCGGCCAGAAAGGCAACCAGGAGTAAAAACAATGCAGATTTTGTTGATAAATGTAAATTTTTCATGTATTACCGCCTTTATTATCCAACGATATGAAAGTTTTTACAACAAAATCATTGCTTTTTAAAGTCATATTTAATATAAAAACACAGGCAGCGGCTTTTTATTGCCTACTTGTTTATTGTCAATTCGAGGCAATCGAGAGAGGAGAAAGATGTCTTTGAAACCTGAGAATGCCGATTTGAAATGGAAGCAGCAATTGGAAGAGGTTGTCAGTCTCGCACAGACAGATCAGTTCGCTGCCGCTGTTATGGCTGAAGAAATGCTGCCTTCCACGGAATCTACTTATGGAGCTGCCAGTAAGGAGTCCATGACATTGCATCATCAGCTCGGGATATTGACAATGCTTTTAGAGCGGTATGATGAAGCGGAAGAGCACTTTCTGAAGGCAATGGAAACGGCGGAATCACTGCCCGACGCGGCGATCGTGGAGTTCGCCGATATAGCCAGGCATCTCACGCTTCTCTACGAAGCGAAGGCGAGGATGAGGTGACGTGCAGTCTAAGGCGGATTACAAATCAGCCAGTGGTTATTTCATGTGTATCTCAATAGGCGTGAGTTCGTTCACTTTCAACACCATATTCAGCAGGTTAAACTGAGCCGGGTCGTTCATATCCCGGAAAGGTACCGGTTCCGCCGGGTTTATCACCAGCACTAGCGATTTGGGGTTGTCGAGAAAAACAAGAGCCGCATCGGATAAAGCTCTCTTCTCGTCTATATCCGACAAAACCACGGGCAGATCGCTCTGCAGCCATTTTTTCATAAAAAGTTTCACATCAAAGCCTGCCAGGTTCTGCGCGGATACCATTAAAGCGTTCACGAAAGAGTGGTCTTCATAACTGAATTCGGATTTTTTTATTTCAGTTGTGCTTAAAATCACGTCCGGTGCGGAATACCCGTCCCTGACCGCCTGTACAATCATATCTGCATCAAAATTATGCAGTTCATGGCTGGCATTCAAGGTGAACAGATTTTCAAAGACAATATCCTTATAGTT
This sequence comes from Deferribacterales bacterium, assembly GCA_031556255.1. Classification (GTDB taxonomy): domain Bacteria; phylum Chrysiogenota; class Deferribacteres; order Deferribacterales; family JAISNW01; genus JAIRQX01. Next base: position 3,239 of record JAVBTI010000165.1, read on the forward strand.
CTCTTTGTATATTCCGGTTGATTTATCGTATTCCCGGATATATGTGAGGCTTTTCATGATATAGGTGTTACGTGACAGTTCTATGGAAGAATTATCGGAAATATGAAATATTGCGTTGCTGATATCCACATGCAGATTTCCGGGGGTTTGGCCGGCTTTCAGCGGCCCTGTCCATATGAAATGCTCCATATCTATCGTCAATGTGGGCTGGCTGTAACGAAGCCCGCTAACCTCGCAGCTTTCCATGTCAAAGGGGCTTGATAGCCAGGTGGGGAAGAAAGTATAGTCTGCCGCCCCTTTTGTGTTTGTGAGGAAACGGATGAACGATTCCGGGCTGAACTTTTTCAGCGTGAGTTCGTTTATCGTCATGACGCCGCTGTATTTGTTGGCTGTTTTATATGTGATGCCGTATAGATATGCATCGTGTAAATCCAAGAATTTGGTGTCTGTGAAGGAGGCATTGTCAATAGCGACAGTTCCCCTGTCGCCATGGAAGGTTATAAGAATGTCACTGACGGTAACTACATCAGTGGCCGGATTGTAGCTTATCCGGCCGTAGTCGATATTGTCAACCGTCTCTACCGCTTTCACAATTGTACGGATACCTCTGTGGATACCGTTGCTCCGGTACAGGAAAAGCGCTGCAACGCCCGCTGCCAGAAGGAAGACTGCCAGAGAAATTATCACTGCGAAACGTCTGTTCATATCCGGCACCTCGAATTCGCTGACGTGGGGCGGACCTCACTAAATATTGCGGTCCCGATATTTAATAAAATCTAACACAACATAATGTTATTTATGTTTGTGAAATAGTCAAGATATTTAAGCCTGGTTTTTGTGGCAAAACGTCAATTAACCCGGTTGCTTTATTGCCGGCGCGTGTTACATTTTAATAGTATGTATAGACGGATAATACTGTTGCTCTGATGTTTATTTGTCTTTGCCGCAAGCGCGCTGTCCGGGGAAGAGGGGGGCGAAAAGCTTTCGTTCTTTGATCCCACGGACGATTATTTCGATATGAGTGATTGGATTATTAATGCGCACGGCTTTGTACCTGTGCCCATCATCATTACCGAACCGGCTTTGGGAGGGTTCGGAGGGGGGCTGGTGCCTGTGTTTATACAACCCAATAAACCGGTGGAAAGGGACGGCAAAATGTATCCGGTTCCTCCGGATGTTACCGCCGTGGCGGGAGTTTATACACTGAATGATTCCTGGTTTGCGGGCGGCGGGCGTTTCGGCAGCATTTCCAAGTACGGCCTCAGATATAAAGTGTTCGGCGGTTACGGCGACATAAATTTGAGCTATTACCATGATTTTGACAAGCTGGGAACGGAAGAGTTCAAGTTTAACATAGAAGCTGTTCCTGTTTACGTATATCTGGGCAAACAGCTTCCTGACCCGAGGTTTGTGGTAGGTATTGATTATTTATATATAAAATCGGAACTCACTCCTAAAAATAATAAATCCCTTATTCCCGGTTCGTGGGACAAAGCTTACGACGCGCAGGTTTCCATGCTCGGCGCCGTTGCGGAGTTCGACAGCCGGGATAATTCCTTCACGCCCAACAGGGGGATAAAGACCTATCTGGACTTTAAATGGAGTTCCCAGGCGTTCGGCAGCGATTATAATTATGAAGAACTGGAAGGGGCTTTTTACTGGTACATTCCAGTCATAAACCGCTGGGTAAGCGGGCTCAGGCTGGATATGCAGCAGGTGTTCGGAAAAGCGCCGTTTTTTATCAAACCATTCATTGATATGCGCGGCATTCCCGCGGCGCGCTATCAGGGCAATACCACCGCGCTTGTTGAGCTTGAAGAGCGTTTTGATTTCGGTGATACGAAACGGTGGAGCGCGGTGGTCTTTGGCGGAGCGGGCAAAGGGTTCGACGAATATGACGAGTTTTCTGACGCCGAATGGGCCTATAGTTACGGTATAGGCGCCAGGTATCTGCTGGCCAGAAAGCTGAACCTCCGTGCCGGGGTTGATATAGCCATGGGGCCGGAAGGTTTTACCTATTATATAATATTCGGCACAGGCTGGATGCGTCAGTAGACGGCTTCACTATTTTCGCAATAAAAAATCATTGGTTTCCGGCCGCCTTTAATGTATATTGCGTGAACAGAAAGGGGGGGGTAATATGAAAAAATTCCTTTTGTTGATATTGGCTGTATATATTTTCGGGTGCGCGCCGGCAGGCGGCAACCCTGCTGTCTCCAAAACCAATGGGTCTGCGGCGTCACCTCAAACTTATGAATTTCCGATTCAGATATTTAACTCATTGACAACATGCAGCGGCAACACCTGTGTATTTGCCGTTAAGGTGCAGATGTCCGAAAAAAAACTGACCAGACTGGTTTGTGATTTCCGTCCGCAGGGGCTGGATATTACGCCGATTATTATGGATACCTTTGAAAAGCCGCAGGCAGTCGTGGGGGACATAATACAGACGACGGTCAGTAAAACCTGCCGCACCACAGGAAAGCCTGATGCAATGACGATCAACTGCGGACGCGGTTCTTTCGCGTGGAGTACCCCTCTGGATATGTCAGATCCTGCAATTGCCCAGCTTGTGTACCGTTCCATCAGCGATCAGATTATTTTTTCATGCTATGATACTTCGCAGTTCAAAACTGAGTAAGGCTTAGATGGTAACGGTTGATGCAGTAACATTGATGGAACTGAGTCTTTGCCGGCTGCAAAAATAATAATATTACCACCTGCAGGATTAACTCTTGCTGAATAATACCAAAAATATCTGATGGAAAAAGCCCGTTCATTTCAATGAGCGGGCTTTAATAATTAAGGCTTTGCGACGTTAACGGCCTGAAGCCCTTTTTCACCCTGGATAACTTCAAATTTAACCTGATCACCCTGTTTCAGAGTTTTATATCCGTCCATAGTGATAGCTGAATAATGGACAAAAATGTCGTTACCGCCTTCATCCGTGAGAAAGCCATACCCCTTGGAGTTGTTAAACCATTTGACTGTCCCAATGCTGCCCATAAAGCACCTCTTAAAACAAAACTAACTTTTTTGATACAATTTGCGGCAAAAATATAGGAAACTGTTCTACCTTATATTTTTGCGAAAACATTAACTGAAAATATTATTTCAGATAACGCTCACCGCTTTCCGGTGAAAACCGATTTTTGCACGATATTTGCCCTTTCGGACACCGCCGTGACAATCTGATTATAACCGCTCGATTGAGATATGTCAACAAACAACAGTTGATTATGATTTATCATAAATGAGGATAAATGGCTTAAAAAATATGGCTGGTAATTCCAAAATAGTAAAAAAATTTCCATTATGGATACAACAAAACCTGTTTGATCTGGTCTGTAACCTGTTAGGAGGATTATTAAGTACTTCACTTCAGAGTTTATTTCTGTGTATTTTTGGTGTATTTGTTATATTATCGTTGACTAAGGCGTGTGTTAAATATAAAGCACCATGCCGATACCGGTGGACCACAAGTTGGAGTCCGTCCATCCGCCACGGTGCCGGTATTTCTCCTCGTTAACTATGTATTGGATTCCGATATCGGAAATGTTGGTTGTGATATAAAACCATTTGATTTTCACGCCGAAAGTCAGCCCGCCGCGCAGGGCTGTTTGAGGATAGTAGGTCCGGCTCGGATAATCGTCGGAGTTATATGCGAAAAACGACGTGTCCGTGGTGTATGTGGCGAACGCGCCTATTATGAAATATTTAAAAAACAGGCGGTCGACCCGGAAAGTGATCTGCCCGTTATTGCCTGTTTGTCCGAAGAGGAGGGTAAAAGGCTCTCTCCCCAGCCCTATATGGACATCCCCCTGGTATCCCCCCACGCCCACGGTCATATGTGTTGATGTTGCGTGCGCATGCAATGCGCTAGTCAACAGTAATATTGTAATTAACTTTTTCATTACATCTTCCTCTGTAACATGCGGATATTGTTATGATTCCGTTTGACAGCCTTACTGTTGCGTAATGCCGTCCTTCCGTACGGCCCACTTCCTGAACAAGTTTTGTTTCCAGGTAATGTGTATCAAAATGATGATCGTGGCCGTGGAAAACCGCCTTTACTTTGGGATCCCGAAGGATCTTCATGTTCCTCTCAAGTCTTTCTGGATTAAACACCTCATTATTCATAGGAGGGATATGCTGGAATAAAAACACCGGTACTGAGGATACGGCTATTTCATTCTCTATCCATTCGTACGCCGGTCCTCCTTTATTTTCCATTACGTTGTTGGTGACTATGAATTTTAACCCTTTATACACAAAGGCGTAATTATCGGAGCCGAAGTGCCTTTCAAACAATTTCATGCCGTAACCAAGTGAGTCGTGATTGCCGATTGTCATAAAGAAGGGCATGTTAAGATCTTTTATGGTGTCTATAAAAAGATCGAACTCCAGAGCGTAAGCTGTGTCCGTAAAATCTCCCAGGTGGATAACGAAGTTGGGCCTTGCTTTGTTTATATCTTTGACAACGTATGAAAGATCGGTAAGGTTCTGGTGTGAATCAGACACCATCGCAAATATCAGTTCCGTGCCGTCGTCCCTGTCTTTCAAAGCGGCCATGTTTTTGCTGTTGTTATTACGCATGGTGGACCGTGTGTTGTCGTCGTACATGCTTCCTTTGATATCACCGCAACCGCATGTCCACATTAAAATAGCTGCAAAGATTGCAGCTCTGTGCCATATAGTGTTCATGCATATAAAATGCCCTTATTTGGATTATTTGTCAAGACAATTATCATTATGTAAATAACATTTAGTGAATTAAGCAAGATGTGCGGAGGTTTGTTTGCGGTTTTTTGAAATTATTTGCGCAAACTCATCCGCGGTAAGCGGCTGATAAAAGAAGTACCCCTGAATATAGTCGCACCCAAGATCACACAGAAAATGGTATTGGTCTATATTTTCCACCCCTTCCGCCACTATTTTCACTCCCAGGCTTTTTCCCATGGCTATTATGGCGTTTACAACCGACACATTTTTCGGATTGCCGGGTATGTCCCTGATAAAGCTTTTATCTATTTTCAGCAAATCTATCGGCAGTGTGGGCAGGTAAGAAAGGGATGAGTACCCTGTGCCGAAGTCGTCTATTGCTATACCCATGCTGTTTTTATGAAGCTCGTCAAGCATCCCTGCCGCAGAAAGCCTGTTTTCAATCAGGGCGCTCTCGGTTATTTCAAAGTCCAGTGTGTGCGGCGGCATGCCGGCTTCCGCGGCGGTATTAAGGACATATGAAATAAACTCCGGCTCGTAAAGATCGCGCGCGCACATATTTACGGCGAGCGGTTTGTCAAACACTCCTTCCTCCCGCCATTTTTTTGCCTGCTTGCAGGTTTCCCGCACCAGCCATCGGCTGATTTCGCTTATCTGGCCGTTTTCTTCGGCTACGGATATGAACTCATCGGGTGATATCTGCCCCAGCTTTGCGGAATGCCAGCGCAGCAGAACTTCAGCGCCGGTGATCTCCCTGCTGATGCTGTCTACTTTAGGTTGAAAGCGCAGCGAAAGCTCATTGTTGATTATTGCGGAGTAGAGGAGGTTGTTTATTTCCGACCTTCTTGCAACATTTTCCATCATTCCAGGCCGGAAAGTTATCCGGCTTCCCGGGTGTTTTCCTTTTATGGTGTTGAGCGCCACCCGCGCGCGGCCTAACATCAGTTTAGTGTCATCCGTGTCGTCCGGGTAAAAGGTTATGGCTATGGTGCTGTTTATAAATGTGTTCATATCAGAAGTTTTATACGGATGCCTTATAGATGCGAGGATTCTGTCGGCGAAATTTTCAGCCTGAGGTTTGCCTTCGATCTCAAGCAGGGATACGAATTCGCCCGCACCCACACTGAAAAGGGTGTTCCCGTGTGGGGTTATTCCCCTCAGCCGCCGCACGACTTCATTCATCACTTCTTCCCTTATTGAGTCGCCCAGGACGGTGTTTACGTAGCTGATATTATCAAGTGACACCAGCAGCATTGCATACCGTTTGTGAGGGTTTACTCTGTGTGTGTAGTTAATCACTGCGAGCGTCTCTTCCAGCGCATGAAGATTAGGCAGTGACGTGTTTGGGTCGTGGTTGGCCCTGTAGTGCAGGATCTGCTCATTAAGTTTTTGTTCGGTTATATCTATCCTGAATAACCCCCAGACTTCTTTGCCGTTCCCTGTTTTGTAAAGCACTGAGGCAGTGAGTTGCCACCATTCGTCCTCACCTTCGGGGCTAAGAGTTTTTGTCTCTCCGGTCCAACCGTAGCCCCTGGAAAGCGAGCTTTCGATCTGTGCTATCTGCTTTTCGCTAAGTCGCATGATTTGGCGTAAAGGGTCTGTTATTTCCGCGATCGCCTCCCGGCTCATATTTATTGTGCGGCAGCAGAGCTCGTTGCAATAGCAAAAAGACAGGTCGGAATAGACCAGGAAAACCCTGTTGGGGGAGTTATCGACAAGCTGCCTGAATAGATTATCGGGTATTGTGTTCAATATTGATTCCTTAAGTGTGCCGCCCGGAAAGAGGAGAAAAATCAAGACGACAATGCAGATATCATAATATCCTCATACATATATATTAATATATGATCAGTCTTTATATGTAAACTGATTTTTCATGTTTATCGGTAGTGAACATGCTGATGAACAAGAACATTTTGGCTGTGAATGACGTTTTGCGGCAGTTCATATTGTATTTATTCAAAAGCTGTGAGATACTTTATTGTATCTTTCCATAATGTAGGTTCAAAATCTGCACAGGTGGTGCCAAATGTTTGAAGCGGCTGAACTTGACAATCGGATGACCCGCGAGGATTACGATAAAAAGCTCCCGGAGGTGCGCACACTGCTTTTCAATATGCAGCAAAAGCTGAAGGATGCGCGAATACCGGTGTTGATTCTGGTGGACGGCGTGCCGGGCGCGGGCCGGGGCGAGATTGTGAATCTTCTGAACGAATGGATGGATTCTCGGAATATACGCAACCGTACTTTTTGGCTCTCCACCGACGACGAACGGCAGCGCCCGGAATACTGGCGTTATTGGCGGATATTACCGGGAAAAGGGGAGATAGGCATATTTTTTGGCGGATGGTATGGGCGGCCTGCAGAAAAATCCCTATGCGGAAAGCTGAAAAGCGCCAATTTCGACCGGGCCATGAATGAAGCCCGGAGCTTTGAACGCCTTCTGACCGACGACGGTATACTTATAATAAAGCTGTGGCTGCATCTGGATGCAAAGTCCCACGCGAATGCGATGAAAAAACGCGGAGAAAGCGGCGCAGACCCGCTCGGGTTCAGAAACAAAAAAGTGCACAAGGCATCCTACTCCGATATAATAAAAGTTTATTCCAGAGCGATCCGCCTCACGGATACGGCCAATGCGCACTGGTATCTGATCAACTGCGGGGATCGCAAGGCCAGAAACATCGCCGTAATTGAAACACTTATAAACAGTATGAAGAGCACTCTGGAGCGCAAAAGTATACAAAAACAGCCTGATGAGCCCGTGTCGCCGGTTACAAGCTCCCAGACTAAATATATTCTTGATAGTGTGGATCTTTCCAAAACCATCAGTTCTGAAAATTATGGAAATGATCTGAAAAGATACCAGGCTTTGCTGGGTGAGCTCACGATAAAGGCGTTCAAAAAAGAAATATCCACAGTTATCCTGTTCGAGGGCTGGGACGCCGCCGGCAAGGGCGGGGCCATACGGCGGCTGACGGCATCTATAGACGCACGAATACGCCAGACGATCCAGATTGCCGCGCCGACGGATGAGGAAAAAGATCACCATTACCTGTGGAGGTTCTGGCGGCATCTGCCGGGGGCGGGTTTTGTCACGTTATACGACCGCTCGTGGTATGGACGGGTGCTTGTGGAAAGGGTTGAGGGTTTTGCATCCGCTGCGGAATGGTCGCGGGCATACGAGGAGATTAACGCTTTCGAACGGCAGTTGATTGAGAAAAATATCGTCCTTGTTAAATTTTTCCTTCATATTTCGCCGGATGAACAGCTCCGGAGATTTAAAGAAAGGGAAGAACATGAATGGAAAAATTATAAAATCACTGAGGAAGACTGGCGCAACCGAGAGAAGCAGGACGAATACTCCGCAGCGGTGAACGATATGTTCATTCGAACCAGTACGGATATAGCCCCGTGGAATATCATCCCCGCGGAGGACAAGCATTTTGCCAGAGTGGAGGCACTCCGCCTGGCCTGCAGGAATATAGCTAAAAGGATTGGGAAGTGACGCGGCGTACGCAGCGCGGCAAGCTTACGGCTGCGTCATCCCGGCATCCATAGGCGGCCGGGATCCGGAGTGCCGAAGGCAACCTTATTTAATTTCCTTGCATTTACCGGTATTCTCTGTACAATAAGCGCCCTGTTAACACCCCCATGAAGGGGTGCGGAGGCTTAATGAAAAGTTTGGTAGAATTGACCGGGAAAGAGTCCAATTGGCATGTTGTGGAAGATCTGATAAAAAATGCCGTAAATGCATATGAAATATTGCCGAAGGACGACAAAGCCGCGGAGAAAGCGCTTTTGGAGCTTCAACAGTCAGTAAGTTCACTGATGGGCGCGATAACTTATGAAACGGGCGGTATTTTTATAGATAACGGCTGGCTGCGTCTGCTCGGTTCCGGGCATGAAAGGCTCACACGCACCATAGCCGGATGGAATCTCGGGCGCAGCTATGACGGGGCCGGGGAAACACCGGGCTATCTTATGGTGGCGGACGATGTGCTGGGCGGGCTTTTCGCCGTCAACGGCACGGAACTCGGGGAAGATGTGGGCAATATATACTATCTTGCCCCGGACACTATCGAATGGGAACCGCTGGAAATAAACTTTCACGAGTTTCTTGCCTTTTGTTTTGCCGGCGATCTCAACGAACTATACGGGGAGTTCCGCTGGGAAGGCTGGGCAAATGATATAAAAGCCCTTAACGGTGATCAGGCCTTTCTGATGACCCCTCCTTTGTGGGTTCATGAGCCTGAAAATATAGGTGAACGTCAGAGGCATGCCCTTCCGATGGAAGAGGTGTTCGATATATTGCTGGAAGCCAATAACCTTCTGACCGACGAAGATTTCGGAGTCGAAGACGAAAACGGCTGCGGCTGTGAAGATGACGACTGTGGCTGTGATGGTAATGATTGCGGCTGCGGCGGCAAATGACAGCCTGTTTCTGTGATGACGGTGTCAGGAAGTGAAAATCTGCATGAATGCGAAGAGGGGGGCTTGCGCCCCCCTTTTAAGTGGAGAGGAAGGAGAGATTAGTTGACTTTTTTTACGATATTCAGGTCGCCGCGTTTTTTAATCCACAGCGAAGGGCCTGTTTCCGTGTTGTTCTTGTATGCGTAGCCAAAATCGCTCTGGTTCATACGTACTGCGCCTGGGATAGATTCAAGCTTTTCTGTGATTCCCCACTGGATGGCTCTGGCGGGGCATGCAGCCACACAAACTGGCACCTGCCCGTCATTTACCCGATCGATACACATATTACATTTCTGCGCCGGGTGCGGGGTGAGCCAGCTGCTTTTGGTTTCGGTTTCCTGAGCGCTGTCCGCGACCCCTATGGCGCCGAATGGGCAGGCGGTTATGCACGCCCTGACGTTGACGCATTTATCCCTGTTGATTTGTACAATCCCTGTGCGCTCGTCTTTGGCGATGGCGCCGGAGCCGCATGATTTCACACATGCGGGATCTTCGCAGTGGTTGCACGACATAACCAGGTTTTTGAATTCATTTGGGGTGGCTGTCGTAATTTCGTGCAGTTTGTGTGTGCGCCAGCGTACGGGGCCCGCGCCCACTTTATTCCAGTCTTTGCATGCCACAGTGCAGGCATTACACCCCATGCATCTTGATTGATCAAATAAAAATCCGAATTTCATTGTTCTCCTCCCTTACGCCTTGGACACTTTCGTAAGCACTGACATCTGGGCGTTGCCGTGGTCGCAGCGTGACGGAAAACTGGCGCAGATTGTGTTTGAGCATCCTCCGTCGTCTACACCGTCCGGAGCGGGGTCGGACCAGCCGCCCTGCGGAAGCACCACCGTACCTTTGGATACGCGCGGGGTTACAAATGCAACGGCACGTACTTTCCCTATCGGGTTTTGAGCTATAACGAGGTCGCCGTTGTTGATGTCGCGTGCCTGTGCGTCTTCAGGGTTCATCCACAGCCTTTCATAACCGAACTTGTTGTCGTATGTACCCAGCCTGCGTACGCCCACGCTTGCCCCTTTGGCCGGTTCCGTAGAGTAATTGATAACGTTGGCGAAATCATTGGTGTCGAGGGGTATTCCGCCGCCTATAGCTGCTTTTCCAAGCTCACGCAGGAGCGGGCTGTCGTTAAAGGTTGAGTGTGAGCGGTACCTGTTGTGGTTGCCCAGTGTGTAGAGCGGCTTGTCAGCTTCGGCGGCTGCGGCAAAGAGGTCGGTGCCGTAGGCTTCCTTGTAGTAGTCCCTGTTGTCGAAGTACATGGGGATCGGATAGACGATAGGATCGGTTTCATTGTCTTCGTTTTTATTTCCTCGCTCTGCGGGGGGGAGATAGCCGTGGAACTTCTCATTGCGGTGTTCAAACTCCCACACAAGCATGCCGGAGTATACGTGGAACCTGCCGGACGGTTTGGGATCGTTCGTGTCCACCATGAAGCCGGAATATGCGTTCCCGTCGGTGCTTCTGTAGCTGGCTCCGGTGTTGGTGGTGATCCACTGGCCTGTTTTTATGAAAGCCTTGGAGATATCTGTGTTTGCATGTGCCACATATGCACTATACAGCGTTCCGCCGGTGTTCACTGTGGCGGTGCTGTGCTTCTTGTTCAGATAGCCCGATTTCTGATACTCTTCGAAAGAGTTCCATTTGCTGTATGTTGCGGGGTCGGCCGCTTTTGCATTGTCAAATCCGGTGCGGATGTAGTCATCCGGTGTCAGGCCGTTGTCGAACTGTTCAGCCAGCCTGCCGTATTTGGTTTTGTTCACTTTGCCGAGACTGCGGGAGAGCAGACGGGCCAGCTCATAGCCTGATTTGGCTTCACCGGGAGGGTTGATAGCTGCCGGCATATATATCTGCTGTGCGCCGCCGGCGCCGCCGACGAGGTCCACAAACTCCCAGTTGGCCGCACCGGGGAAGGCGTAGTCGGCCCAGCGCATGGTGGGTGAGAAGTTGGTGTCGAGGGCTATATAGCAGAAGCAGTCGGCCACGTTTGCGTCATCAGCGCTGACTATAGGCAGTTTGGAGAGCATTTCCGTGGTGTCGTTTGTGTTCATATGCTGGTTTACGACGGCATTGCCGGCCATGGTGAATATGAAACGTATGCCCACGGGGGTGAAGGTGCTGTCGGATTTAAGCATCTTGGTGGTGGTGTCGACGGAACTGCCTTCCCAGTCATAGTAATCCCTGTCGTCGCCGTTTTTGTCTTTCAGTGTTACTGTTTTATAGCGTGTGCCGGTCGGGCTGGCCAGTTGGGTAGGCAGATCGGTATAAGCCATCTTGTGTTTGATGAGCGACTTGATGTTGGCGTCGCCTATGAACGATTTGCCTTTACCGGGGGTATAGCCTGGGATATGCGCGCCGGTGTAGCCGGGTATGTCGAAGCCGAATTTCAGACCGTCGTGCCAGATGGTGCAGGAAGGTATCTTAGGTACGTTGTTTTTATAAAACGTGGTTGAGCCCTGCTCCGGCGTGGTATTGACAGTTATCATGGTGTTAGCGCTATAACCGGCGGATATGCTGGCGGAGTTTGAAAAACCTGAACCAACCCTGCCCCATGCTTTTGTGATGACAGCGAGGCTTTGTACGGCAAAAAGCCCATAAACGCCGTCGGCGCGGCGCTGCCAGCCGTTGCTGGTCTGGTGGTACACTGATTTGCCGCTTTTCATCTCATCGGAAAGGCGTTGGGCAAATGCGGTTATGGTTGCGGCGGGTATGCCTGTGATCCCCTGCGCCCACGTAGTGTTTTTCGCTTTCAAGATGTCTTTTTTATAGTAGTATGCTGTGGAACTGACTTTAGTTGATGTGATATAACTGCAACCCGCGGCTCTGGCGGTGCCTGAGAATTTGCCGGACATATAGTTTACCGCGCCGTCAATAGCTGTGCCGTAGTTCGCGTTCGGCAGACCGTCGGAACCCAGAATGTAAGATGCGAGGGAACGTCCGGCCGGTACCGCTTCGACTTTAGTGTAATCTGTATTTGACGGGTCTGCGAGTACCACATCGCCGGTAGCGGCATTGATCCAGTATTCAGGAGAATCGAAAAAGCCGTATACCATCATGTCGATGTAGTCTATATCGAGCCACGCGTCGGCTTTGGATTTAGGAGTGCCGTTCGTATTGAATGAATTTACGAGCAGTTCGTGCATTACCCCGAGTATGAAAGCCACGTCCGAACCGGGTGTGAGCTGAATCCAGTCTGTTGGCAACGTAATCCCCGTGTCTTCGCAGGTGGGGTTGATATGATAAATTTTACCGCCTCTGGCTTTCAGATCTTCAGCTGCTTTGATTGTGGAAAAAGCGTCGGAGTTACTGGTGGACAGGCTGTGGGAACCCCATAGAACATGTGTGGTAGTGACGGTAGACAGGCTCTGGGCGTTGGTGCCCACGTTCTGTACGCCGGTGAAACCGTTCGTGAAATAGCCGTACTGGTGCTGGCTGTACGAGTTCGCGTGGTGCAGATAGCCTCCGGAAAGGGGTCCGACACGCGCCGCAAACTGGGACGAACTGTTCATGCCGCCGGCGCGGTTGAACGGCCCCTGCTGGCCGGAAGACATGTGGTTGTAGATGGCTTCCTCGCCGTACTTTCCGACGATGGCGGAGTATTTTTTCGCCACTTCCATCATGGCGTCTTCCCATGATATGCGTACGAATCCGGTCAGGTCACCGCGGCTTTTAGTCTGCTTGAGCGGATATTTCATCCGCCCTGGATGGTAAAGGCGCCCCACATAGCTTCTGCAGCGCGAGCACGCGCGGCTCTGCACGTTGGACACATGGTCTTCGTTTTCCGCCGTGACGTAGTTTTCATCCGTCAATATGCGGATGATTTTGCCGTTTTTCTTGACGGCGCGGGTTACGCAGCGCCCGCCGCAGTTGTGTCCGGCCGTGCCCGCCCATACTTCCGCCGCGCCGCTTTTGATGTCTGCGACGATGTTTTCACTCTGTTCGGCCGCGCTTCCTCCACCGGGAATGATATAAGTTTCATCGTCAGAACCGCTGCAGCCGTAAATGGCGGCGGTGCCGCCGGCAGCTGCGAGCCCTTTCAGGAATGACCTTCTGGTCACGTTGCTCAAATACCCCGATGTTACTGTTGTTCGCATCGCTTCCTCCTTCTAATGGTATCTAATAGTCCAGAATTGCTTTAAACCGTGATTTCTGAACTTTCAAACTCATTTTATAATTGATGATGTTAATTAACATTTTTTCAGAATACTTGCAATGACAATTAATATGAAATGTATAGCTGTATACATTATTGATATGTGTAAAAAAGGGAAAAATAGAATAAAAAAAGCCGGAGCGATCTCCGGCTTTAATCAGGCAGTATAAGTGAATCTGTTATCTTGGAAACTCGGTTGCAATGGCTGCGTCGAGCTCATCCTGGGCTTTCTGGGCCTGGAACTGTTGCCACAGGGCATTTTCATTTTTATAGCTGGATGTTACGGAGTTCTTCACCGCAGCCTGTACAACTCCCGGATCGGAAGCTATCAGAACGTACAGTTCACTACATGGGGACTGCCAGATAGCTTTCTGCACGGTACCGTTCAGGGTCTGGCTGGCAACCTGTTTGGAGACGGACGCCGTTACCTTGTCAACCGTTTCATCGTCGCCTATGCCGGTGACCTGGGTGAAATCTTTCAGCATGTTGTTGACTTTAACGCTTATGGAACGGGCCATTTCGTCACGGGCATTGCCCATGGCCGCGGTGCGGGCGAACTGCACGCCGGCTTTGGATATCTGAGCAGCGCCTACGGATGTGAAACCGCCTTCCGCGCCGCCGGCGATTACCCAGTCGGGCGCGTCTTTCAGGCACTGGTTTGCGATGCCCGCGGGCTGCGCTTCTTCTTTTTTGCCCCCGCAGCCTACGGCGGCCAATACCACTACTGCAACAGCCAAAATAAGTATTTTCTTCATAAATATCTCCTTTGGTATATATCCGTCCTTACTTAAATAAATATGATATATTAACTTGAATGCTACCATAGCTTTTTTATATTGTCAAATACCGGCGTTGAAATTAATCTACTTGAATAATAGCATGAACTTATTTATAATCTTTTTTTCATGTAGTACGGAGGAACCCCCGGATGGGCTTGAGAGATTTTTTTCTGGACAGAGTGACTAAAGTATCCGCTGAACAGAAAAAAGAAATAAAAGAAAATCTTTGGACCAAATGCGAACATTGCGGAGAGATCAGCTATAAACAGGAAATAGAGCGGCATATGCAGACCTGTCCTGTTTGCGGGTATCATTTTATGCTGGATGCCAGGCGCAAAATAGATATTCTTATCGATGAAGGCAGCTTCGAACCGATGGATGAAGGGCTTGCCCCTCTTGATCCGCTTAAATTCAAAGACAGTAAAAAGTATCCCGAGCGGGTCAAAGCCGCGCAGAAAAAAACCGGGCTGAACGACGCCTACATATCCGGCAGGGCAAAGATCGGCGGGATGAATGTCAATATCGGCGCCATCGAGTTCGGCTTCATGGGCGGCAGTATGGGCAGCGTTGTGGGCGAAAAGATCGCACGCCTTATAGAAGACGCGGTCAAACGCAAGTGCAGCGTTATCACCATAAGCGCCTCCGGCGGCGCGCGTATGCAGGAGAGCATCCTTTCTCTCATGCAGATGGCCAAAACTTCCGCCGCCCTCGCCATGCTGCATGAACGGAAACTGGCGCACATATCAATACTCACCGATCCCACCACCGGCGGCGTCACAGCGAGCTACAGTATGCTGGGCGATATCAATCTCGCAGAACCGGGCGCATTAATAGGTTTCGCCGGCCCCAGGGTCATTGAGCAGACTATCAGGCAGAAACTGCCGGACGGCTTCCAGAGGTCCGAATTCCTGCTGAGCCATGGCATGATTGACGCCATTGTTCACCGCATGAAAATGCGCGACACCCTTATAAATCTTCTTCAATTTTTCGGCTGAATTTTGTGACTGATATCTCCCTGTTCGAGGCATTTTTCACTGAGAGGCATGAGTTTGCCGATCTGGAGCTCACTTTATCCCGGATTGACAGTGCTTTATGGCCGCTGGCGCCGCTTCCAGGCAACACCCGGGTGCTCCATATCGCCGGAACCAACGGCAAAGGCTCCACGTCCCTTTTCCTTTCCCATTTGCTGGCCGGCAGAGGGTTCAGCACATTGCTTTTCACATCCCCGCATATAACGGGTATAGAAGAACGTATTCAGCTTAACCTCAATCCGGTTTCGCGGAAAACTTTCGACAGGCTGTTTACCCTTGCGGTCGATTCAGTTAAAAAATACAGCCTCTCGTTTTTTGAAGCGCTTTTCATGATGGCTATGATCTTTTGTGCCGAAGCAAAACCGGACTTTTTGATATTGGAGACCGGCCTGGGTGGCAGGTTTGATGCCACGAATACAAACCTGATAAAAACGAAAACCCCTGTTCTTGCCACCATGGGGCAGGATCATCAGATGCTCCTGGGCAATAAAATAACAGATATAATCAATGAGAAGATAGCCGTTGTAAGAGAGAACAGCCCTCTGTTTATAGGCTATAACCCTGATTTTGTTGTGGATTACGTGGCCGGAGCGCTTCCGGCGTGTGATGTCCGCCCTCTGTTTTCCGATCCGCGGGTTTTACAGATCAGGGGTGACGTGGAAAAACTTTACAACAAACCATTCAGTTATAACTACCTCAACGCCCACAGGGTGGCGGAATACCTGCTGGGCACGGAATTTCCGGCGGAGCTTCTGCCGCTTCCGCCATGCCGGCAGGAGAGGATCGGCAGGGTACTGCTGGACGGTGCGCATAACCCGTCCGGCCTTATTTCGCTGCTGCACGGCCTTCCGGCTGTCCCGGCGGCGGCTGTGCTCAGCTCCACAGTTGACAGGGATTTACACAAGTTTTGCCACATTCTTTCATCCAAAATTAAAAGTATTTTCCTTACCGCTATCCCCGGCAACCCGCGCAGCTACACGGAAGCGCAACTGCGTAAGATCCAGGATACGGATGTATACATGGCCCCGGAAGATGCGTTGAATGCCGCCTTAAATGCCGTGGCCGGCGATGTGCTGGTGTGCGGTTCCCTTTATCTGTGCGCTTATTTGCGCAGCCTCCTGTTGAAGAAGGGTGATCATGCGTAGCATAACTGTGTCGGCAACTTTTATCATTATACTTATATTTGCCGTTTTGCCGGGTTTTGCGCAGGGGGTGATTTCTTCGGAAAATACATATCGCCTTGAGGCGGACGAAATAACCGGAACGGATAATGTCTCTTTTACCGCACGCGGAAATGTGAAGGTCACCTTTAAAAACAGCGTGGTTACCGCTGACGAGGCCACATATTACCCCCGGACCAGAATACTTGAGGCGGCGGGCAATGTCACCGTGCGGGACGACGTGCAGGTGCTGACGGCGGACAGGATAACATATGACCTTAACAGCGAAACGGGGAATATTGACAACGCAACCGGTATTCTTAACGGAGAATACTATGTCTGTGCCCGGAAAATGGACAGAGTGGGTAAAGAATACTATATCATGGAAGGGGTCAGGATTACCACATGCAGCAATCCCGCTCCGGAGTGGTCGTTCAGCTTTCATAAGGTGGAGGCGGAGATAAACGGCTATCTTTTTGGCGATCACGCCACTGGGAATATAAAAGATTTCCCGCTTTTATACTCCCCCAAACTGGTTTATCCGCTCAAAATAGACAGGCAAACCGGGTTTCTGATCCCAAGCATCGGATACTCTTCCGATCTGGGAACTTTTATCAAAGAGAATTTTTTCTGGGCAATCGCTTACGATAAAGATATTACACTGGGTGCCAACGCCTTTACCGACAGAGGGTTACAGGGAGTGGGGGAGGCGCGGTGGGCGATTGACAGGGACAGCAATATCTATCTGGCCGGGGATGCCATAAACGACTTAGACAGCAATGTGAATGTGGACGGCCGCTGGCGCTACGTTTCCAAATCGCTGATAGAACTGCCATATAACTTTGAAATCCTCGCGGATGCATATAAAGTGTCTGACTATATGTATATGCGCGATTTCGGCGACATGGGTCTTTATAAGGAGTATGATACCGACGCGAACAACTACTACCAGCAATATCACATGAAATGGCGCTCCAAATGGGTTGATGCCACTTTCATGTACAGGGCGGTTGAGAAATACACCGATGTGACGACCGGCGCGGCAGGCTACGTATATACTTTGACGGAGCGCAAGCCGTCCGTCAGCCTCCAGAAAAACTTTTTGAGTTTCGGCTGGCTGAACCTTGATTATCTGGCCTCATGGGATAATGTAAGGCATCTCTATGACAGGTTTTATTTCACGCGCCCCACACGAGAAGTTGAGCGAAATTACGACCGTATTTTCGGAAGAGTCAATCTTTATCATACATTCCGTTTACCCATACTGAAGTTTACTCCTACGATATCGGGCACTTATACGCACTGGCAGGATTTTGATCCGCCAGCGATTGTGGAAACCCATAACACGTCGCCTTTTACTTTTGTTAGAAGCTCCGGAAACGGCTATGACCGGGCTGTGCCGATAATAAATCTCACAGCGGATCTTAATGAAATATATAAAATATTCCCCGAAGGGGGCAGGCACGGTATTCTCAACCGTTTCAGGTATACATTCGTTCAGGGGGTCGATCAGGCCGGACTGCCGAATTTCCTTGCGTACGACCGTATCAGCCGCAGAAATACCCTGAGTTGGACGATGAGAAACTACTTAAAGTTCAGCAATGGCTGGCAGGCTGATCTTTCAGTTATCCAGGCGGTGAATTTCGATACCGATCAAGCTTTCCAGCCCCTGACCATACGGTCTTCAGTTTCTAAAGCATTGTTTTTCAGCAACTCTTTTGAAATGAAGTACGATTACTACGCATCTGATAATATTACCTACGAAACTTCAGATCGTTTCCTGACGCTGACGGACACGGTGTCGCTTAACGTGAATCCGTTCAGTTTCAATGCCTCCTACAGCTACGACAAACTCGATACGGACGATTATAACACCAGCCTGCGGATAGGGGCGTCCGCCCTGTTCGAGAAAATAAAGCTTGAGGGTTGGGTGCAATGGCAGGCAGTTAATGACATTCTTTCCCTTTCCGGTCTGGAACCTGTGGAAAACGAATTTTCCGTAACCTGGGTGGATCAATGCTGGAGCTTGGGGCTGGAGTTTTCGACATCCAAATACAATGACCCGGTGGCAAACGGCTGGCAGCTCAAACGCGACTACATTGTGGAGCTTTCGCTTGAGCTGAGGGGGATCGGCGACAGCACCGCCAGAGTATATAAAAACACGAAAAATTATGAATAATTACCAATAGTATACAGTCTTTCAATTGCAAAGGATGAAGAAGTTTTGTAAAATCAATTTTTCGTGAGGAATGAATGTTAAAGTATAAATTACTATTGATATTACTTTTATTTGCGGCGCTGTTTATCCCGGTGCCCGTGCATGCGGGCGAGGTGGAATACACGGGAAGTGCCCATATATTCAAAAACGACGTGCGCTCCGCGCAGAAAAGCTCTCTGAATAACGCGCTTCTGGGCGGCATCCGCAAATATCTCCAGCAGGTGGCTCCGGAACGGAAGGCGGACATTACGAACGATTATCTCGTATTCGTAAATGATTACAGGATCCTCCGCAGGGAACTCAATGGAGCCGATGTTATCACCACCGTGCGGATCGACATTGATGATATGATCACCGAAGATGTCGCCACCCATGTCACAAGGCAGATAAACACTGCGGTTTTCCTGATAACCGGTCTTCCTGATTATATCAAGGAAGAGCAGGCGCGTAGAATAGTGTCATCAGTTTTTCTGGATAATCAGTTTACTACAAAAGATCAGATTCCGTTTGAACAGGAGCTGATTGACCGTTCCAACAGTGCGGATGTACAGACCGCCTTTCAGTCAGTGTCGTCCCAGTATCTGTTTGACATCAAATTTACTTTGAAAAACTATAGGGGAGGGGAGTCGTGTGAGCTTATCAGCGATTCTTCGTATATCTCTCTGGGGAATCTTTCAAAATCGATCCCTATATTACGCACAGAAGTTACGGTTGAAGACAACGATACCGCGCAATGCATATTGACGGCAGTACGTCTGTCCACCGAGACGATGCTTCAGCATACACGGGAAAAACTTATACCCACTCCGGGAGTCAAACTGGAGCTTATGCAGTACAAGCTGTGTTTTGAGAACGCGGATGAGCTTAGAACCATTAATTATATCATAGATACGCTCAATAAACGCAAATATCTTGTAAAATCCGAAATGACGGAATTTTTTGACGACGAGGCTCTGTTTGACGTAAGTTGTTATTTTTTGCCGTCTGAACTTGCCCGGAAAGTAAAAGATATTAAATTAAACGGCATAAAAGATGTCAAATATGACGATGACTCCGTCACTATAGTACTGGATTCGGGAGCTGATTTTTAATGATTCATGAGATTTTGGAGAGTATCGCCCCTAAGAAGCGCATCCTGATACTCACCCACAACAACCCTGACCCGGACGCCATGGCGTCGGCCCAGGGTTTCAAAAATTTACTCCATATGGCCGCCAGAAAAAAGGTCACCATAGCATATATGGGGATGATCGGCAGGTTGGAGAACAGAGAGCTTGTCAAGCAGTGCAAAATCGATATGCAGCAGTCTTTCGGGCTTAATTTCAAACGTTTCGACCACATAGTGGTTGTGGATACACAGCCGCAGGCGGGTAATGTTTACATCGCCAGCGGTTTCAATGTAAATACGGTCATAGATCATCACCTCAGCAAACGCAATATACAGAAGCGGAAAGATATGATTGCGGATATCCGCCCTGACTATGGCAGCACATGCACCATCATAGCCGAATACTATAAAACTCTGGGCCTTGTGCCCGACACGAACACGGCCACAGCGCTCTGTTTCGGTATCGGCACGGATGCCATCGGAAAGGCGCGGGACAACAATTCCGTCGACAGGCAGATGCTGGGTTTTCTGTTCCCCCACGTGTCGATAAATAAGCTGGCAAGGATTGAGAACCCCGAACTTCCCCGCTACCACTTCAAAACCCTCCGGCGCGCCATTGAAAACGCTGTGATTATAGACGAACTTCTTTTTTGCGATTTAGGCGAAGTCCGTAACTCCGATCTGATCGCGGAGACCGCCGACTACCTGACCCGCATGCGCGATATCCGCTGCGTTTTTGTCATAGGCAAGTTTGATAATGTGGCCCTTTTCTCACTAAGATATAAATCCGCCAGAAAGTCCGTAGGACGTGTAGCTATGAAAATTGTTAAAGGTATCGGTTACGGCGGCGGACATACACAGTCCGCTGGCGGGCAGATTCCCCTTACAAACCGGGTTTATTCGGAAATGGTGGGCATTTTAAAATCAAGATTGCTCAAATATCTGGGGATTACTTCCAATGAAGAAAAACCTATATAAAATGGAAGCGACCCATGCCTAAACTTTTTACGCGCAGTTTTGCGGCTGTTTTTGCCGCCAATATCCTTACTGCGAACTGTTTCTACATACTCATAGCTTCTCTTCCCATATATGTGACTGAGGCGCTTAAGCTGGGGCAAACGAATGTGGGCCTGCTCATGGGCGCGTTTGCGATAACATCGGTGCTTATACGCCCGTTCTCCGGCTTCCTGTTGGATAATGCTGGCAGGCTGAAAGTATACCTCCCCGCTTTGGTGATGTTTGCTTTATGTGCTTTCGGTTACGCTTTTACCGCGTCGTTTGCCGCACTGCTCACGCTCAGGATGCTGCACGGCGTGGCATGGGGGCTTTCCGGTACAGCGGGGGCGACCATTGCGGCGGATATAGTCCCCAAAGAGCGCCGGGCCGAAGGGCTGGGATATTATTCCATGGCTATGAGCGTTGGCATGGCACTTGGCCCTGCCGTGGGGGTGTTGCTGTTAGGGCTTTTCCCGTATGAAACTGTTTTTCTGTGCTGCGGGGCGCTTGCCACTCTCGCGGTTGTGGCGGGTTTTCAGGTCAGGCCGCCCGCGGTGCCACTGCAAAAAGGTGCTTTCAGCCCCACTGCGTTGATAGAAAAACGCGTCCTGAGCATAGCATTTATGCAGCTTTTTTTTGGCATTTCCTACGGCAGTATCATGAGCTTTGCCATAGTATACGGAAAGCAGATGGGCATGGGCGGCACCGGTTATTTTTTCATGATTTTCGCGGTATTTATGGCGCTGATGCGCCCAATATCAGGCAAATACCTTGATAAAAACGGCCCCGGACATATAATGGGATTGGGTTTAATTGCCACTATGGGCGGCTTTGCTTTGATTGCCGCGGCGAAGGGTATTGTTGCCTATCTGGCTGCCGCCATTGTTTTGGGGGTGGGCACGGGGATTGTGCTGCCGCTGTTTATGGCAATGGCGGTGAATGTGGTTGCCCCGCAAAGACGTGGTGCCGCCAACGCCACTGTATTCACCGCATTTGATCTAGGTATAGGCGCCGGTTCAATGTTTTTGGGGGTGGTTGCAGATCTGGCATCCATGTCTGCCATGTATCTGTTTGCCTGCGGCATACTTATTATCCCGCTGGTATACTATTACATCAGCGGCAGGAAACGTTACGAACTGATGGAATCTGAAATCAAAAAAGCCGGGCGCTGACCCGGCCTTCATTTTTTATTTGCCTTTGTCTGTTTGTTCTTTGAGGTATTCCACAAGTGCGCCCAACTCCTGTATGGATTTATCAAGGTCGTCGAGTGACTGCTGCGCGGAATAAACAACCGAGTACGAGAAAGAGAGTTCATTGAGCAGATGCGGCAGATCAGCCTCCGCTTCATTTATGTTCACCATGTTTTCCGTCATATTTACGATATTTTCTGCTGATTTCATTTTAATCTCCCGTTTCAGGCTGTTACGGGTATTGTAGCAAGTACAATGCCAAAAAAGTTTAACAAAGTTGTTTACTAGAAGGCATATTTTTCCTATCATAAAGCGCGAGGTGGCATATGAGCAATGGCAGGGGTGCGGTTTTTGCTGCGCTAACATTTATTTTTCTCTTATCCGGCGCGGCTTTTGCAGAGCACAGGCTTGAAAATAACAATATCTACATGGAAGGATACATTCGATCCATGCTGCATGAGCGGTACCAACTGGATGTGGAAGTTCAGGTGCGCAAAGGGGAGGTGTTCCTGCCGGACAGCGTGGCCTCGCGCAACGATTATGAGCAGCTTATTGATGATATAAGCAAAGTTGAAGGAGTCAAATCCATAAAACTCGTCACAAACGATCAGCTCAGGAGGGTTGCCAGCGTGTGGGCACTGCCGCACGACACCTTGTTCCGCCCGTTGGTGGCTGACCCACGCTGGCCGCGTTTTGCCGCCGGGTACAGTTACTATTCCGACAGTATTGATTTTAAAAACACCTTTGATGCCGCTTTCGGTAAATCGTTCTCGCTCCTGCGCGGCGGACTGGGTGAGTCTATGTATACTGAAATAGGCCTTCAGGCCTCGGTTTTTGCGATATTTGATCTGGACACCAGCTCGTTCGATCTTATAAACGCCGACTATTTTATCGGCATCCCAGTCACTTTTCAGTGGGATTCGCTCACACTGATGACACGTATCTACCACCAAAGCTCCCATCTGGGCGATGAGTATATCCTTAACTGTGGTGGCCCGGTGGAGCGGATCAATCTCAGCTATGAGGCGCTCGATATGCTTGTGTCGTTTGAGCCCACGCAATGGTTCCGTATTTACGGCGGCGGCGGGTATATTTTTGACCAGGATCCGGGCACGTACGGGCGCTGGCTTTACCAGGCCGGAGTGGAGCTGCGTATAGTGGCGGACTCCTCGTTTGTTCCCACAACGGTCATTGCGCTGGATATAAAAGGGGCGGAGGAGACATATTATACGCCGAGCTGGTCGGCAAAACTGGGGCTGGAGGTGACTGACAGGACGCTCGTAAGCCTTGATCTCTACGACGGGTATTCTCCCGACGGTCAGTTCTATTCCGAAAGGATAACGAAGTTCGGCATTTCACTCAGCTTTTATTGAGGGGGTTTTTAGTGCGGCGGGTAATTAGCCCGCCGTTTCTGTTATTACGGGCTGCGATCCGGCCAACCCCTTCTCGTCATTCCGGGCTTGACCCGGAATCCAGGATGAGGTAATAAGGAATAACCTTATTTTTCCGGGGCTTCCGTGCTCGCCCGAAAAAGAACCGGAGTTGCTTGATAAAAAATGAATTTACACAGATTATGGATATAATATAATAATTGAACAAAAATGAGCAAAAATATACTAATCAGACTGAAATAATCTTTATCCCGCCACATTAAACGGCTTGGCGTCGCCCGGCTTTTTCGGCTCCTGTGCCTGATGCGCCGCCGCATCTTTCGCCACTATTTCTTTCCAGGCGGAGCGTATGGGCGTGATCACTTTGAGCACATTTTCAATCTTGGCAATATTTTTTGTCGTGTTAGCGTCCACCAGTTCCCATATCATAAAATCATAAAGATGGAGAAGATTTTGTGCCACTTCGCCGCCTTCGTCGGTGTTCAGCGTTGACATAAGCTCATATATAATGTTTTCAGCGCGTACAATATTATTGTGCGCCTCTTCGATTTTCTTTTCTTCAATCGCTTTTACCGCCGCCCGCATGAACCTTATGGCGGCATCGTACATCATTACGACGAGCTTTCCCTGCGACGCGCCCTCGACTTCCTGCTTCAAATAGTTTCCGTATGCTTTGTCGGCACTCATATATGCTTTCCCTCTTGTTATTTGCTGCTGCCGCTCGCGCTGTTTGCAAGCTGCGCTATATACTGCGACTGGCTCTGGATAGCCGCGATACGCGTTTCCATGTTTGTGAATTGGCTCCAGAGAAGCTCCAGATAGTCTTCAGCCCGCTGCTGCTGGCGTTCGATCTCTTTGGCGATACGCGTCATCTGTTTGTCCAGCGCTCCGTCAACCCTGGTTTTAATGCCGATTTGTCCTTCTATATCCAGATAAGCAGTGAGCAGTTTTTCGTAACGCCTGCTCCAGCTGTCGTGGATTGTTATCGTTTTAGACACCACATCTTTTTTTAATGACGTGGATGTGGCTTCTTTCCCGGTTGTTGTGTCTATGTACACTGTTTCTTCCTCATAAGAGGCAAAAAACTTATATACTTCATCCGAATTATTCCGCAGGTTGCCCATAAGCGTGCTGTTGCCGAGGATGGTATCTTTTATCGTTTCGAGATCGGTAGACGCCGCCACAAGGTAACCTTTCTGCGATATGGATATATCGCCTGCCCCGGCTATATCTATTCCCATGCTGCTTAAGGTTTTGTATATGCTTGTGCTGGTTGGTACCTGCGACATTATGTTGGCGCGCAAATCTTTGGCAAGGTTTTTAATCTCCTTGCTTTTTAGTATGATATCGGTTGTATGGAGCGCGTCGTACTCCTCTTCATAGTTTTTGATATCATCATCGGACATGCTCTCCTTCTTGGCCGTTGTGAGAGCGTCCATCTTGTTCTTCCTGTCCTCTCTGGATATTTCTTCAGGGCGAAGTTTGACCATCAGGCTGTTGTAGCTTTTAATAAAAGTGGCGAGTGCAGTGACGGCTTTATCTATGTCCACGTCGATCTCTATTGTGGTGGTGCCCAAACTTGTGGCTGTTATGGTGACCCCGGTGAGAACATCGTCTATAATATTCGTGCTGCGGTTGTAAGTCTGGCCATCAATACGGACAATGGCGTTCTGTCCGGCGGAGCCCATCTCTGACGGTGTATTGTAGTTTGCAAGAAAACCCATTACCGCCAGTGCGTTTGATGTGTCCGTGGTACTGCCGAATCTAACTCTTTCGGCGGAATCGGAAGTGATCATGAATTTGTCGCGTATGCTGTCGTAAGTGATGGTGACACCTGCGCCGGAACGGTTTATTTTATCCATCATGTCCTGCACAGTGTCTTTTGTGTTATCTATATATATGGGTACATTGTTGATGGTAAATACGCCTGCGCCTATTGCGGTAGTAAAACCTGCCTGAGAGATAATGCTTGTGGCGCTTATTGTTCCGGCGGTTGTTCCGGATGTTTTTACCGCGCCTTTGACGGCAGAGAGTTTTAATGAATCAAAAAAACTGCTGGTATCGCTTGAGGCGCCGAGTGTGACGGTGGACGCGCCGGTCTGGTTGGAAACCAGCTTGAACTGGTTAGTGGTGCTGTCGTAAGACATCGTTACACCGGCACCGGAGGAGTTTACTATCCCCATGAGGTCGTTAAAACTCAGTTGCGTGTAATCGTCAATTTTTATCTCAATGCCGTTTATGGTAAATTTGCCGTTCAGCCCGGCCAGGCTCAGTCCGGAATTGGGGATTTTATTGGTCAGGCTGACGGTGCTGTTGGTGAAGGCCGCTCCGGTGACTGTAGTTTTTGTGGCCTTTTTGACGTTCATGGAACCGTCCTGGATTATCTCGAATGTGCCGTCCTTAAGGCCGGTGGATTCAAAATTTATTATTGTTCCGGGGATAAGGCCGCAAAGTATATCGTAGTCATTGCCGCTGCTATACCTGGCGGACATCTTGCCCTGAAGGGCAAGGTGGTTGTCTGCAACGATGTATTTGGCGATTTCCTTGGTTTCAAGGTAATACATGGTACTGCCGTTCAGGCCGAGCTTGTCGCCGAGGGTTCCGGCACCTGTTGTTCCAATGGAAAAAACTTCATCTGAAACGTTGTATGCCGATGTAATCCATTTACCGGTGCCGTTATCGTTGTAATAATCAGCTCTCAGGGCCACATACTGCTTATTGAATGAACCCATCTGTTCGTTTATTAAATCATTCAGTGTGGACTCCAAATGTGCCATGAGCGACTGGATATCGGAGTATTTAGAGGGATCCATGCTTATCGCGGGAAGACTTATGGCGCCGCTACCCATGTTGATGGTGAATCCAACCGATTCCGAAGCGGAAGCGGTAATTAGTATCTCGCCGTTATCGTTCACCAAAGTATTATCCATGGCTATGTTGGTGCTGTATTGGAAAAAAGTCTTATTATTGCCTGCCTTGAAAGTGGAGATGGCTACACTTTTGTTGAGCGCAGTGTTAGTGGAAACCGTTGTTGTGTAGGTACCTTCCAGTTGATCATACAGCGGTGCGGTGCTGGAGATGGTTTTTACGCCCGCCCCCTTTTCTGTAACAGAGAGGGTTGTGAAGGTGCTGGTCACGGATGCGTTGCGCGCTGTCTGCAGCACTTCTATGGTATGAGTGCCTTTAGCGGCGGCAGAGGTGGCCTTGGCGCTTGCGATCGATGTATTTGATGATGATATTGTTTTCGATTTGAATGTACTTTCCAGCTTCAGGTTGAAGATATTGTTTTTCATGGCGGTTAGATCGCTGGAAATATCTTTGTACGTGGTTTTTTCGAGGGTCAGAAGATGGTATTTATTGTCAAGACGGTAGATTGGTTCTTTCGCGTTTTCGACCAGTTTTTCTATTATTCCGTTTGTGTCCAGTCCGGATGCCAGTCCGCCTGCTCTTATAGCGCCCATAAAATTTGCCTCCTTGTTGGATAGCCCAGGGTCAGACCTCAGTATATCAATATAACTAAAGCAAGTATGATGCCAAAATAATGCGGAAAATCCGCCCGACGGAGGGCATATTTTTCCCTGCCGGACGCATCTCTTCAATAGATATATCGGCAGTGTGCGGGAAAACTTTAGGGGTTTTTGTGATGGTTACAGGAGCTTTACAAGGAGCAGACCGCCGTCCAGCGGGATAATCTGGCTCTGCAAGGTATCGTCCGAAGATATTTCAGAAAGGAAGGCCCTCAGTTCACGTCTGCCGTCGCGGTATTTTAAGGGAACCGTGGCTTCCGTTTCCATTGTGTAGCCGTGCAACAATACATCATCGAATACCGCCACCGCCCCGGGGTTCAGCCTGGGGCGCAGAAAATGCCAAATGCCTGCGTAATCCTTTTTAACGCTGTCGATAAAAGCGAAATCATACCTTTCATCCGTGGATTTCAGGAAATCTTCCGCCAGCGTGAAATGTACCGCTATGAACGGGTTGTTTTCAGTCATTTTGCGGCATGTTTCCGCCCGCCCCCTGTTTGCCTCCAGCGCGGTGATTCTGGCAGAGGGCGCGCCGTAATGCAGCGACAGCGTAGAGGCACCCAGTCCGGCCCCGATGTCGATAATAGTCTCCGGTTGTTTCATGGAGGCGCAAAGTCTCAGAAATCTGCACCCCATCTCCCCCAGGCAGGGGACTTTCAGGCGCGCCTGCTCTTTTCTCACATATGCCGGCAGAATATCAGGGGAAAGCTCCCTTATAAAGTCCGCTCCCGGCAGGGCGTCGAATGGAAGATTCATACTAAGGGGCCACAGGCACTGTTAGCGTCATGCCGCTGGAATTGTCGCCGGAGAGTTTGGCCGTCAGGCGGGAAGCATAATCAGGATCCTGTTTTCCTATCTCCGCCATGATTTTTCCAGCGTTCATAGGAGTAATTCTGCGTATAATAGCGGCGGATTTATCCGGATCCATCTTTATAAGTATACTGGCGGCGTTTTTGGCTTTCGTTGACGAATATATTTTTGCGAGTTTATCGAGCTCGGCATTGCTTTCGGTGCTGAGCTGACTCATCTGTTCGGATATCTCCTGCCGCATTTTTTTCAGCTCATCTTCTCTGGAAATAAGATCCTGCTCCATGACTTTAAGCGACTCCTCACGGGCGTTGAGCGCCTGCTCCTTTTCCTGGAGCTCTTTCTCTTTTTCGCGGATCTTTTTTGTCGCTTCCTGAATGTCCACCAGCGTGACGTTGTCGGTAGAGAAGATGGTTTGTGCGTATACTGGTATAGCTATGAGCGCCGCCAGTACGGCAATTGCCAGTATTTTTGTCATACAGGTTCCCCTATTCGCCGTTATCATTATTTATGGAGGCGGCCTTACGCGTAATTACTATGTCTTCAACCATCTTCGCTTCCTCTTTGTCCAAAAATGAACTATAGGCGGCTTTATGGCGCACATGTAGCTTGTCTATTATGGATTTGCGCTGATATGCTTTCATAGTTACGCCTTTCTGTTTATACATTGTCTGCCGGTGTTGCGCAAGTTTTGTCTGCATCTGGTTCCTGGCGGTTTCGAGCTGCGTTATGTATTTCTGGTACATCTGTGCCAGATTGAAATCGCCCGCGGCCTGCGTTTCAGACATTTCCTGCTGTTTTACGACAATGACTGCTATGGCGCGTTTGATCTCTTCGATCATCTTCTGTTCCTGCTGCACAAGCACGGCAAGCTGTGCCTTTTCCTTTTCCAGCACCAGATTCCGGTAATTCAATACTTTTTCCAGCTTGAACCGTTTTTGCATTTACTATGCTCCGTTCCGCCTACCGTGCGGAAACTATGGCCGATATCATCTGTATCGTATCGGTGTATGAGAAGTTTTCGTTCATCTTCTGTTGCAGGAATGTATTTATGGCGTTTATTTTTTTAAGCGATTCGTCTATTTTAGGATTGGAGCCGGCTACGTAGGCACCGATATTCACAAGGTCTTCCGCCTCGCGGTATGTCGCTAACAGATCCCGGAATCTACCGGCGGAATCAAATATTTCGTCGCTTACTATTTCTTTCATCAATCTGGATGCACTGTTTAGCACATCTATTGCCGGGAAATGGTTTCTGGCTGCAAAAAGACGGTTCAGAACAATGTGCCCGTCTATGATGGAGCGGACGGTATCGGCGATGGGATCGTTCATGTCGTCCCCTTCAACGAGCACAGTGTAAAGCCCGGTGATGCTGCCTTCTCCGGCGGAGGTCCCCGCCCGCTCCAGCAGTTTGGGGAGAAGTGAAAATACGGACGGTGTATAACCTTTGGTCGCCGGCGGTTCGCCGACGGTCAGTCCTATTTCTCTCTGTGCCATAGCGAAACGGGTGACACTGTCCATCATGAACATAACCTGTTTCCCCTGGTCCCTGAAATATTCCGCTATGGCTGTGGCGAGAAATGCGCCCATTCGGCGTACCAGCGGGGCTTTGTC
The DNA here is from genome assembly GCA_031556255.1 of Deferribacterales bacterium. Lineage (GTDB taxonomy): Bacteria > Chrysiogenota > Deferribacteres > Deferribacterales > JAISNW01 > JAIRQX01. The sequence continues at coordinate 32,408 of JAVBTI010000165.1, forward strand.
GCTGGTGGCGACCACTACCACACTGCGCTTAAGCCCCTCTTCGCCCAGGTCGCGTTCGATGAATTCCCGTACTTCGCGCCCGCGCTCCCCGATCAGGGCGATAACGTTTATGTCGGCGTTTGTATTCCGGGCGATCATCCCCAACAGGACGCTTTTGCCTACGCCGCTGCCGGCAAATATCCCCACCCGCTGTCCCCTGCCGGTGGTCATAAGGCCGTCTATCGCTTTGATCCCGGTGGTTATGACGTCTTTGATGACTTTTCTTCCCATCGGATCAGGGGATGGGGCGAAAATGGGTGTGGGTTTCCCTTTCGGCAGAGGGCCTTTGCCGTCGATCGGCTCCCCAAGCCCGTCCAGAATCCTGCCGAGCATGGCGTCGGAAACGTTCAGCGCCATACCGTTTTTCAGGCTGGTGACTTCGCTGCCCGGGCATATTCCATCGCTTTCGCCATATGGCATGAGAAGCACACGGTTTTCTTTGAATCCTACGATTTCGGCGGGTATTTTACCGCCATTGGTTGTGGATATGGCGCATCTTGAGCCGATCCCCAGGAGGGGGCCGTTGGCTTCTATTGTCATGCCGACAATTTTAGTAACGTGACCGCTGTATATAAGTTCGTTATTGGGCGTTATTGTTTTGAGCAATTGCAAGTTGTTCATTAATTTGCTTTTCCAGGTTTTCGATCCATGCGTTTATACTCAGGTCGATGTCGCCGATTTTGGTACGCACCTTGACGCTGCCTTTCGGAATATTGGCGTCAATGGCAATCCCGTGCTGCGGGAATTTTTCAGCCACTGCCGAAGCGTCGTCAGGGTTTACAGTGAACAGTATTTGCTGAAGGTCTTTGAGTTTCGATAACGCGCCCTGTATCACATTTGTAATGAGTTTGTCGTTGAGTTTGCGTTCAGTGCCGATGATCTCCCTGACGTAGGCGATCACTATTTCAGGCATTTCTTTGTCCACGGCTTTAAAGGTTTCGTCTATCTTCCTGATCTCGGTTACCGCTTCATTCCAGCTTTTGGCCACGGAGGTCATATAATCGGCGCGTTCGGCGTCATACTTTTTTTGTTCTTTTGCCTCGAATTCTGTTTTGGCTTTGTTGTATCCTTCCTGGCGCAGTGTTTCTTTTTTCGATTCAAGGCTGTCCTGCATTTCTTTTAACTTTTGCTGTGCGGCATTTTTTTCGGTAACAGCCTGCTCCAGCCGGGATTTTATAGAAGCGAGCTCATTTTCGAGAGCGGTCTGGGCAGCGTTCTGCTCTGCGATTGCCTTTTGTGATTTAGGCAGGTGCAAATCATCTTTAGGTGTATTAGTTGTCAGATCCATTTCCTGGAAACCGCTCTTTGTCGCAGATATATCGTTTGTTGCCCATTTGGCCGACATAGCTTCTTCATTTTCATCCGGCTCATAGGAGCCGAAAAGACGGGGGCGGGCTGCTTCGGCGGGTGGGGCGTAAGAAGGGCCGTCATCTTCAAACGCGGCAAAAAGCCTGGGAGCGGCCTGACGGGACGCGTCGGCCGGCGGGGCATAGGAAGGGCCGTCATCTTCAAATGCGGCAAAAAGCCTGGGGGCACTCGGCCTGGTGTCGGTATATGTGGGCGCCTGGGATGATTTTTTTGGGGTTTTTACAATATCTTTAGGTTCAGCAATATGATCCTGCACTGATAGTTCATCAGGAGAGAAGCGGGTGAATACGAACTCCTGTTCTCCGGGTGCAGCAGGGCTGAACTGCGTTACGTTGAACGCGTCAATTTGTTTAGACGAGTTATATTTTATTACCTTTGACATTTATACCCCGGTTGACACGCAGAAACGATTTGTGCCTGCATGCAATCTGTTCTGAAGAGTGGCTATACGAACTTCTCTTCTTCGCCGCCGCCGATGCTGATAACACCCTCTTCGGCGATCTGCTTTTGTCGCGAAATGTTCGCTTCGCTCACACGCGACCGCTGCGTTCCGGTTCGTCCGGCACAGCCGGCCCTCACCTGCACTTGCTTCGCGCTCCTCACTTCGTTTCGTCGGCGCGGACGCCGCTGTGCGGCATCCGGGTGTATCATACGAACTTCTCTTCTTCGCCGCCGCCGATACTGATAACACCCTCTTCATCGAGTTCCCGGACAATAGCGACTATCTCGTGCTGGGCTTTTTCCACATCTTTCAGGCGGACGGGGCCCATATATTCCATCTCCTCCACCATGGTTTCCACGGCTCGTTTGGACATGTTTTCAAAAAACTTTTGCTTTGTATCTTCATCCGCGCCTTTAAGGGCGAAAGTAAGGACTTTTTTATCGGCTTTTTTGAGGATCTCCTGTACTGCCGCCTTTCCAAGGAGTTTGATGTCGTCGAATACGAACATCATATCGCGGATCTTCGCCACAAGCTCCGGTGAGTCTTTTTCCAGCCTGTCCAGGGTTGCTTTGCTAGTGACCCTGTCCATACGGTTGAATATCTCCGCGACTGATTTTACGCCGCCCACCTCGACGTTGTAGGAGGATAGCGCTTCAAACCTGTCTTCCAAAACCTTTGACAATGTGCGGACGACTGTGGGGGATATATCCTGGAGATTGGCTATTCGGACAGCCACCTCGGCTTTCAGATCTTCCGGAAGCTGTGCCATGGATTCCGCCGCGTGGGAGGGGTCAAGATGTGCCAGAATCAGGGCGATCGTCTGCGGATGCTCATTCATGATAAATTTGGCAAGCTGTTTCGGATCGATCTTTGTAAGAAATTCAAAACCGCTGGACTGCTCCAGCATTTTGGTGAGCCTGTCTATGATTTTACGGGCGCGTTCAGGCCCCAGTGATTTTACAAGCACCGATTTGGCGTACTCAAGGCCGCCTTTGGCGATAAATTTCTTCGCCAGCATCATATTGTAAAATTCTTCTATAACATCATCTATCTGTTCCGGCGGCACGACTTTAGTAAGCGCTATCTCCCTCGACAGATCCGCCACCTCATCATCGTCAAGGAAGGCCATTATTTTAGATGACAATTCTTCACCCAGGGCAATCATCAGTATGGCGGCTTTCTTCATCCCCTGTCCGCCCGCGGTGTTGCCGAGCAATTGCTGTAATGTTGCCGATACGTCGTTTTTAGCCAAGTTCAACCACCCTTAATCAAGGCTTTTACAAGATTGGCGACCATTTCAGGATCTTCATTGGACGCTTCTTCAATTTTCTTGAGCATTACTTTGGATTTGACGGCCTCTACGTCAACAGGTACGCTTTCATCCAGTTCGGACTCGATTTCCCGCTCAAGTTCGTCGATGGTTTTAGGGAACCCGGATTCGCCGCCGATGGTGATATCCAGCCCGGAAAGCTGGGCATCTATGGCGGATTCGCCCAAAAGCTCTTCGTCGAGTTCTTTTGCATTTTCCAGCCGTTTAAGTATCGGCCTGATGAGCAGCAGATAAAACAAGATTAATATAATTATGGCGCTGACATATTTTGCGCCGATGCTTACCAGTTCCATAAATTTTTCCTTCCCGGCGTTAACTAAATCTATTGATTCTTCCGTTGTGTCGAAAGAGATGTTGGTCACATCGACTATGTCTCCGCGCCCTTCGTTAAACCCCACTGCCGATGCCACGGCGGTACGGATTTTTGTGATTTCCTCGTCTGAACGCGGGCGTTTGACGACACTTCTGACACCGTTTTCTTCCACCTGCTCAGGCTTGTCGTCCACCACTACAGATATAGTCAGGCGTTTAATCTCACCGGAGTTTTTCTGCTCATGGGTGACAGTTTTGGATATTTCAAAGTTTTGAGTTTCTTCGCTTTTTGAATATTCAGAAAGGATGCCGTCGATCAACAGATCCGGCTCTGCCAGGTTCGATTCCACCCCCGGTATCCCCGCGGGACCCTTGCCGGTGTTCTTCGCGGTTATATCCAGAGTATGCTGGGAGCGCAGTACCGGGGTGTCCGCGTACTCCTCCTTCATTATCTCTTTTTTATTGAAATCCATTTCAACACTGACTTTCGCCACGTAGCGATCCACGCCCAGAGTGCGGGATAGAAGAGCCTGCAGTTTCCTCTCCATCTCTTTTTCCATCTGACGCTGCTGCTCAAGCTGGGATTGGGTAACATAAAGCGAGGTCTGCGAATCGTTCAT
>JAVBTI010000124.1:0-18946 GCA_031556255.1 Deferribacterales bacterium
GCATCCCGCCGCGAAAAGCGCCGCGCATAAAAATAACATGGATAAAAGAAACTTCTTTGAAAAAAGACCGGAAAGAGTATTCATCATAAAACACTCCTAAAAAAAGAACTTCAGTGTGGTGTTAATGTAACATTTGTTAAGTCCATATGCAACAAAAAATGCTAATTGACGCCCTTTAAGCCCGGAAACGATTGCGGCGGAGCGGGAAAAATTGCCGGCGGCGATCAATTGCGGGTGTATTAACAGAATGCGGAGACGGTAAGATTGCGGCGACCGGCGGGAGCGGGGAAACCTGCTATCTCATCCCGGATTCCGGCGTAAAGCCGGAATGACGGAGGTGGATTTTCCTATTATTTCATTCCGGCTCCGCCCCGAGGCAGGGGCGACGTGCGGAGATCGCTGTCATTCCTCGCGAGGTGAAAAGAACGTATCTGAAAACCTCACTGCCCCCTGAGTTTGCGGCTGATTGTGGACTGGGACATGCCGATGAGCGCCGCGGCTTTCTTCTGGCTGTTGCCGGTTAAGGACATCGCCTTTCCTATAAGCTGCTCTATGACCTGGTCAACAGTGGGCAGGCTGTCGCCGCTTACCCTGTCTATAAAGGCGTCCGCGTTGTTCGGGTCTTCCCTGATAAAAGGCCGGAAATCACCGGCGGTCAGTATGTCTCCGCCGCACAGGGCTATGGCTCCGTACACCATGGCCCTTAATTCCCGCACGTTTCCGGGGAAAGGGTAGTCGTGCAGGAGGGATATGAGGGAGCCGGACAGCTCCGGCGGCCGTCTTCCGCTCTCTTTGCAGGCGGCCCCGACAAAATGCTCAAGCAGCGCGTGTATATCCTCCGGCCTTTCCCGCAGCGGCGGGATTTGAATATGATAGGTGTTCAGCCTGTAATAGAGGTCTTTGCGGAACTCCCCCCGTCGCACCTTCTCGTCCAGGTTCTGGTTTGTGGCGAAGATAAAGCGGGCCCTGCTGTATAAGGTTCGGTCGCTGCCCAGTTGCTGATACTGGCCGTCCTGGGCGATATACAGCAGTTTAAGCTGCGTGGACAGCGGCAGTTCCCCGATTTCATCCAGGAAGACCACTCCGTCACCGGCCTGGGTGATGATCCCGTCCCTGACGGTATCCGCCCCCGTGAACGCCCCTTTGACGTGCCCGAAGAGGGTATCGGAAAACATGTGGGTATCAAGCCCCGCCACGTTCAGCGATTTGAAGGGCCTGCCCCTGCGGGATAGCTCCGCGGCAATCCCGGCCAGCACGCCCTTGCCCACCCCGCTTTCGCCGGTGATCAGAATTGACTGGGAACTGTCGGCTATGGCGGCAATATACTTAAAAATGGAATACATTTTTTCGCTCGCGGTAATGAAGGCCGAAAACTCCGCCGGAATGGCTTTTTTATTGAGCAGAGTCTGTTTGAAGGCCGTGTTTTCCTTTACTATCTCCTGCATGGCGGCAATCTGCCTGCAGCACAGCACCACCTCTTCCGGCGGGGATGTTTTCAGCAGGTAGTTGTCGGCGCCGTGCCGGATGCAGTAAACAGCGGCCTGGATACTGCTCATTCCCGTCATGATGATGACGGCGGTCTGCGGGTGGCTGTCCTTGATCAGGTGCAGCGCTTCCCGCCCGGATTCGTTGCCCATGTTCAGGTCGAGGAACACGGCGGACACGGGATGTTCGGCCAGCAGGAGCATTGCTTCCCGCGTGGATTCGGCCGTGAGTATATCTTCATACGGCGCTATTTCCCACTGCGCCAGCATTCTTTTGAAAGAGTTCAGCCAGCTTCTTTCATCGTCGACCAACAGTATCTTGTTCATATGTTCACTTCCAGCAGTTTAAAGTAGAGGGAAACTTTCGTGCCGCGGTTTTCCTCGCTTTCAATCATCATAAATCCGTGGTGCTCTTTTATTATGCGCGACACTATCGCAAGGCCGAGTCCCGTGCCGTTTTTGCGTGTGGTATAAAATGAGTTGCAGGCGTTTTTCAGAACCGTTTCGCCCATCCCTACTCCCTCGTCCTCCACGGCAAGCCTGATATAGCCGCCGTCCGCCGGCGCGAGGGTGCAGGAAATGGTCTGTTTTTTGCTGGTGAGCGCGTAGCATGCGTTTTGGATAAGGTTTACGATAATCTGCTCAACATGGTATCTGTTGCCGTGTATGATATACTGCTCCCCGGAGCCGCGGTTGAGCCGGAAATTGCCGGTGTAGTTCTTGATGAAATATCTGGACATTTTGACGGCCTTTTCGAGGCAGTCGCTCAGATCCATCTTTTCATATCTGTCCACACGGGACTTGCCGAACTCGTTCAGCTCCGCCACGGTGTTTTTGATCCGGTCGAGGCTTTCGTCTATCACGGCGAAGGAGCCGGCGAGTTCGGCATCCATCCCGTCCCGGCTCATCCCGTTACGGAACGGCATGCTCCCGGCGGCGCCGAGCGATTTTATATATTCTTTTATAAAACCGGAGTTATACAGAATGAGCGCCGTGGGGTTGTTGATCTCATGGGCCACCGTCGCGGCCATCTCCCCGAGGGCCGCGAGCCGCGCGGCCAGGAGGGAATCATCCCTGAGTTTCACGTTCTCCGTGATATTGGAAATCACAATAAGCAGAGCGTAGTTATTATCGTTCAGCGGCACGCACAGGACATGCCATATCTGCGCGTCATCGGTGATCCGGTCGAACTCGGCGGGCCGCGCGGTTTGCGTGGCGGATTCTATATGTTCGCGGAGCAGCCGGATGTCGATCCCCTGCTGTTTTATGTCCGACCATGCTATGTTGCCCTCTTTATCCAGCACATATATGTTTTCGCGGATATTGCCGAGCACCATTTTCAGCAGGTTGTTGGCGCTGTTCAGCGAATCGGTTTTTTTCCGCACCTGCCTGTGCAGAAGCTTGTTCCAGATCAGCACGAACACGATGACGCCGGTGAGCGCCAGTGCCGTATAGAGGCCAAGCCTGAGCCATCTGCTGTTGTCCCGGGTCTGCGTGTATTTTTGCAGCAGTTCGAAATATACCCCCGTGCGTTTAAGCTCCTCCATGGCGGCGCTGACTTTGTAATAAAGCTCCGTGTTGTCTTTATGGATCAGCAAACCCATGATTGACGGCGGCACATACAGATCGTTCACCTTGAACATGTCAAACTCGCCCTCCGTGGCGTAGTTCATCACCACCACCATGGACAGCACCATGCAGTCCGCCTCGCCGCCGATCAGGGCGTCTATAACCTCACTGTTGCTGGCGTAGGTTTTGACGGTATAGCCGTATTCGTCCTGCCGGTCTCTCAGGTAGGCGCCCTCCCTTCCGCCGCTCAGCATTGCGACGGTTTTCCCGCGGAGCTGTTCCATCTCTTTCAGTTGCGGGCCGTTTTTCCTGTTAAAAAAGTATTTGAAACTGACCATGGCCTGGGGCACGATCAGCAGATATTTCTCCCTCTCTTCGGTGATGGAGCTGTTGATCATGTCGATGCGCCGATCTTTGAGCATTTCCATGGTTTCCGACCAGGTGTGATGCACCACCCTGTATTCGCAGCCGGCGATGGCCGATATATGCTTCAGCAATTCTATATTAAGCCCCTGCGGAACGCCGTGCTCGTCCACCCACTCGTTGGGCTTTAACGCCCGCTGCGCCCCGTACACAATGGTGCAGTTTTCGGCGGCATACGCGCGCGAAACGGTATTCAACGCGATGCAAATCAACACAGATAAAAGAACTTTTTTCATAATAATGTACTAATTTATATCATGTTTAAGACAATGTCAAATCAGATTAATTGCATTTTGAATCATCTGATTGCAAAATGCAATTCATTTTGAAACCGTCAAAATCATCAACCAAAAAAGCGCTAAAAATAAAGCCGTTACATAATCAATTTTTTGGCATCTCTTTTGCTCATATCCGGCGGACATAATGAAACAGAATAGACCCATAATTAACATTGGAGGGGAGAATGAGAGTTAAAAGCAACTCAGAGGTTTCGAGACGGGCATTCCTGAAATGGAGCACGGCGGCAGCCGCGATTGCCTCCGCGCCAGGTCTTACGGGCTGCGGCGGCGAAGGAAAGGACGAGGTTTTTTACCTCGGCGGTTCCGGCAAAGGTTACGATGTGCTGGAAGGCGGCGAGTGGAGGTGCGGAAGCTGCTGGCTGCCATGCGGCGGAAGCTGCGTCAACAAGGCCTACGTGAAAGACGGCGTGGTCATCCAGCAGAAGACGGACACCGTGGGCTACGACGACATGGACAGCATCCAGCAGCGGAGCTGCGCGCGGGGGCGGTCGCTGAGGCACCTCGTCTACGGCGCCGACAGGATCAAGTACCCGATCAAACGCAGAAACTGGAAGCCGGGGGGCGGCGCGAACATTAAAGGCGAGCTCCGCGGCGTGGACGAATGGGAGCGCATCTCCTGGGAAGAGGCCTTCGGGATGATAGCCGCGGAGGTCAAACGTATCGTTGCCGCCTACGGCAACAAATCGATCTACATGCCCGGCCGGGCCGCATCGCGCTCACTGCTGGCCTTCGGGGGATACTCGCCCAAGATAGGCGCCCGTTCTTACGGCGGTTCTTATTTTCCCGCCATGAGGATGATGGGGTTTAACTCGTGGCCCTATCACTCACCGGTTCTGCCCGACCGCTACGAATATCAGAACTCCAAACTCATAGTGCTCTGGGGCCACAGCCCGAGCTGGTCGGCGCAGTGCAACTCGATACGCAATTTCATGGCCGCCAGGGACGCGGGCGCGCGCTTCATAGTGGTGGACCCCGTCTACCATGACTCCGCGAAGGTTCTTGACGCCGAATACATACCCTGCCGCCCCGGCGAGGACGTGCCGCTTCTTCTGGCGTGCGCGTATGTGATGATCACAAACGGCTGGCATGACCAGGCTTTCCTTGACACCTATACGCTGGGCTTCGACGCGGCCCATATGCCCGCGGGCGCGGATCCCGCCGAGAACTTCAGCGACTACGTGCTGGGCACATACGACGGCACCCCCAAGACGCCGGCATGGGCGAGCTACTACTGCGGCACGCCTGTTGATCTGATAGAGTCGCTGGCATACGCCATGTCGCATGAGGGGCCGATGGCCTTCACGACCGCGCGTTCCGCCGCCCGCGTGAGCAACGGCGAGGAGTTTGCCCAGGCTTTCTTTACGGTGGGCTGGATGACCGGCAACGTGGGCAGGCCCGGCGCCTGTGTGGGCCAGGTGGTCACCAGCAACGTGGGTTCAGGCAACAGCGGCCCGCGCCTTTTCACGCTGGGCACCGCCCCTCTGCCCTCTCTGGGCGCCAACCCCGTGTCGCCGTACAGCGGCAACGGTGTCAATCCTTTCGACACCGGCAACTGGTACGCCGTCAACACACCGACCCAGTGGAAAGACATACTCAGGAAGAAAAGCAGGCTCGGCATGCGGGGCGAAGTGGACCTCGATATCCGTATGATCGCCCACATGAACCAGGCGGACAACTTCAACTGCGGCACGGACATCCTTGCCGGCATCAAGGCTCACAGGGCGGTGGATTTTGTTTTGTCGTGCGCCATCAATATGGACACGCGCTCGACTTACGCCGACATCGTGCTGCCCGCCGCCACCCCATGGGAAACAGGGGCAACGCCGCTCATGAGCAAATTCAGCAGAGAGGCTCTCCTTGCCAACCAGAAAGTCACTGACCCCATATTTGAGACGCGTCCGGACATTCTCATTGAAATGGGCATCGCCGAAGCCCTCGGCCTCGACCCTGCAAAAATCAACCCGTACAGTGAGGCGGAGCAGGCCATCAGAATCCTCGCCGGCACCACCGTGCTGGGCGCGGACGGAAAGACCTGGGAGAAGCTCTTCACCATCACGGCCGCGGACATCCCGGAAGGCGTAACGGCGATCACTCCCCAGCAGGGCAAGATCACCATAAAGCAGTTCAACGAGGCCGGCCTCTATAAAGTTAAGCGCAGCAAGGGTGATAACTACGGTTTCATTCCATACAAGGCATTTATCGACGATCCCGTCGCCAACAGGATACCCGCGATTACCACCGTCGCTCCCGGCGCTCCCGGCGTTCCCGGCGGCGCGTCCGGCCCGCACTCCTCAGGCAAGTTTGAGATCCACTGCCAGAGGCTGGCCGAAGAAATAACCGCCTTCGGTCACACGGTCAAGGGCCCGATCGCCACATACGGGCACTGGCAGGAGGGCTGGCAGGACACCCTCGCCGACAACGGCAAATATCCGCTGATGGGGCTCTCTGTGCACCTCTATCGCACAGTGCACAGCACTTTTGACAACGTGCCGCAGATACGTGAGGCTTTCCCTAACGATCTGCGCATTAACCCCGCGGACGCGAACCCGCGCGGTATCAAAACGGGCGACACAGTGCTGGTAACCAGCCGCTGGGGCAAGGTGCTGCGCCATGCCGAGCTCACAGAGCGCGTGATGAAAGGGGTGGTTATGATGGATCAGACCATGATGGCCAATGTGGATCCGGAAACGGACATAGACGACGGCGGCTGCTTCAACGTGCTTACCGGCTCCTTTACATCCGGCAGTAATGTCCAGGCCTGCGGCAGTTGCAACATCCAGGTGGAAAAATGGAACGGCGCGCCGATAGTCGCTGACTGTCTGGTGCCTCAGAGAATTTTGGAGGTATAACCATGGCTCAAACCGGTTTTTATATCAATATGAACAGATGCTCCGCATGCAAGGTATGTGTTATCGCATGCAAGGATGTGAACGATCTTAAGGTGGGGTATAACTTCCGCCATGTGGATGAGTACGAGGGCGGCGTAAACCCGGCGGTGTGGGCGGCCTCGATCTCGCTGGCCTGCAACCACTGCGACGAACCGGCCTGTATGGCAATCTGCCCGGCATCGGCAATAACCAAAGAGGCGGACAGCGGCCTGGTCATCCTTAACACGGCGGCCTGCATCGGCTGCAAGGAATGTGTCACCGCCTGTCCTTACGGCGCGCCGGTGTTCTTCCCCGATAAACTCAAAACCAACAAATGCCACGGCTGCCGCGGCCTGATAGCGGCAGGCGGGAAACCCGCGTGTGTTGCCGCCTGTTCCACGCGCTGCCTTGATTTCGGAGAGCTGGACAGTCTCAGGGCGAAGTACGGATACAATCTTGTCAACACCATCAAGGGCTTCCCTGAGCCGGCGACAGGGCCGAACCTGCTCATCGATCCCAAAAGTCAGATGCGTATCTGAATAATGATTTAATCTTCCTCCTCTTTACAAATGCCCGCGGGGCCGGCGGTTTTAAACCTCGGCCCGCGGGCACAGCATGTAGAAAAAGTCTTTTCGGCGCTTTACGGGCGGGCCTTTTGGTCTTATGCGCCGGTCATCGCTACCCAGCTCGCTTTTTTCCAGAGCATTTCAACGCGGAGCAAGTGAACGGGGTTACCCCGCGAAGCGCCGCGCAGACGCAGGCTCATACCGCAGTCGGGTTTCCCGCGCGGGGATAAGGAGCCGCTTTCTTCCGCCCCGGATCTAAGTATTGTGTCCCCGGATTTGCCCATTGTATATATGCTCTTTTGACATCGGGAATGAAGAAAAACGCCCCTGCCAAAGATAACCCCGCCAACCCTCGCGAAAATTTATATATCTTGTGTAACGCCTATGAACCTCACTTAAGCACTTATGCAATGATTCCTTCGAAGACGGCACCAGTACTATATGAACATGATTGGGCATAAAACAGTATGACCAGACGGACACATCTGTTTTACGGCTGCATTCAAAAAGTAAATCGTAATAATACTTATAATCGCCGTCAGAAAAAAATACCGTCTGGCGGCGGTTGCCCCGCTGAGTCACATGGTGCGGAACTCCCGGCACCACTACCCTTGCTAATCTTACCATAAAAACATCTCTTATATATTTTTATATAATACAATTAAGTATTGTGTCCCCAGATTACCCCAGATTACCTAACTCCCATCAAGATTTTGTCCAAGATTCATTCCGTTATTTTGAATGAAATACAGTTAAAACGCAGAACTGCCAATGAAAAACGACGATGTTGATTTTACGGGGTTTTTGATGATGCAGAATGAAAAACTGAAAAAAGAAAAAGCCCGAAAAGGGCTTTGAATGTGGGATGCCCAAGGGGAGATTTGAACTCCCACACCGGGTTAGGGCACAGGAACCTGAATCCTGCGTGTCTACCAATTCCACCACTTGGGCATAATAAAAAACTTTTAACTGCGCTGCGCCGAAGTAAATTCAGCTTCGCTCAAACGTGCGTTGCCCCGGACGTACGCCATATCTGATTTTTGGCAATTCCACCACTTGGGCATAATAAAAAACTTTTAACTGCGCTGAGCCGGAATAAATCCGCCCGCACGCAATTGAGATTGCTTTTATAAAGTGTACAGCGCAAATAGTCAAGCAATATTTGGGATAGGGCGAATCTTTTCCTAAACATTAACGCGCCCGCAACGTCCGCGCTCCTTCGAAGCACTCCCGGAGCGCGCTCAAAAGTTTATCCATAGTTTACTCTATTCCAGCTCTTTCAGCGCCAGTTCCGCGATATCCTGCGCCTGCTTTTCAATGGCATCCTGGTTCTGCCCTTCCACCATCACGCGCATCTTGTTCTCCGTGCCGGAGTATCTCACCAGCACCCGCCCGGCGTCGCCCAGCTCTTTTGATATCTCGTCTATAAGCTTTGAGGTGCGGGGCATATCTTTCAGCGGCACCTTCTTCGGCACCGCTATATTTTTCAGCACCTGCGGGAACGACACAATTCCCGCCGCCAGTTCGTGCAGCGGTTTTTCTTCTCTTATCATCACTTTCAAGAGCTGGAGGGCGCTGATGAGGCCATCACCGGTGGAGATGTAGTCCGAGAAGATAATATGGCCGGACTGCTCGCCGCCGAGGTTGTACCCGCCCGCTTTCATGGCTTCCAGGACGTACCTGTCGCCCACCGGGGCACGGATAACCGCTATCCCCCTGTCGTTCATTGATTTCACAAATCCCTGGTTACTCATTACGGTGGCCACTACCGTGTCTTTTGCCAGCCTGTTCCGCGCCTTCATCGATATGGCGCAGATCCCCATGATATAGTCGCCGTCAACTATGTTGCCCCTGCTGTCGCAGGCAATGAGTCTGTCTCCGTCGCCGTCGAACGATATGCCTATATCCGCGCCTATCTCAAGCACTTTTGCGGCCATCCCTTCCGGGGCGGTGGCGCCGCAGCGGTCGTTGATGTTGGTGCCGTTGGGTTTGTTGTTTATAACGGTGATCTCCGCGCCCAGCTCCTCTATGGCTGACGGAGAGACCTTGTATGTGGCGCCGTTGGCGCAGTCTATGACAACTTTCAGTCCCCTGAGGTCGAAATCCTTGTCAAACGACGTTTTCGCAAATTCCACATATCGTCCCACCGCCGTTTCTATGCGGAAAGCCCGCCCGATATGATCGGCCGAGGGGGGCACGCCTGCCTCCACCATCTTTTCCAGTTCCAGCTCCATGTCGTCCGGCAGCTTCTGCCCGGCGGCGTTAAAGAATTTAATGCCGTTGTCGTAGTAGGGGTTATGGGAAGCGGAGATAACGACTCCCGCGTTTGCCCTCAGGGAGCGGGTTATAAACGATATGGCCGGGGTGGGCAGCACGCCCACGAGGATTGCGTCAACGCCCTGCGAGCAGATCCCTGACATGAGGGCCGCTTCAAACATATAGCATGAGCGTCTCGTGTCTTTCCCTATAACAATCTGGTGCGGCGGCGTGCCGATGGTCAGGAACTTGTGCCCCACGGCCTGCCCCAGTTTAAGGGCGAAATCCGCCGTCATGGGAAACACGTTCGCTTTCCCTCGTACTCCGTCAGTACCGAAATATTTTCTCATGGCAATACCTCCGCCTCAATATGTGTGGGCTTAATGCTTGTTATCGTGATGTTGTCCAGGGGCAGGGCAAATGGGGAAATCTTATGCATGCCCGGGCTTTTTATGATGTTGCAGTCCGTGGGTGCCAGCAGTTTGTCCGGAGAAAGGGCTTCCACGCGGTCGCGGCGGCCGTAGACGGTCACGCTGGCCTCCGGTGATTCGGCGAATTTCGCGTTAGTACCCTGCTGGCAGGTCACGCGGACGCTGTCAAATGTGCGGCTGATCAGATCTTCCGCCACTTCAACTGTTACGGTGGCCGTGTCCGGGGTGACGCTTTTCAGGCCGTCGTAGTCCAGCAGGGCAACGGTAAAGTTATCTCCGGTTTTAAGGTTTGCAACCGATATATTCTCTGTTTGCAGGCTTTCAAGTGGCGCGACGGCTCCGCGCAGCCCTTCCGCCACAGCATGGGTCGGGCTGGCCCTGACCGATACAATTTTATACCCTTTGGACGGTTCATCCAGGATGAGGGGGCGGATGGGCAGGTTTTTTTTCACAGTGGGGTCGATATTTATCTCGATCCGGTTGGGGATTATATCCACTGTCTCCACGCCGGAGCCCTTAATATCGCGCCGGGACAGTTTTATGGTGCTGGGGCCCGTGGGAAGGTCGCTCAGGTTAATGGTCAGGCTAAGGGCGTCGGGGGCGGATGCTTTTGCCACAAGGGCCTGCGGGCCGGAGACCCTGACCGTGACCTCTTCCGGTGAAAAGGTGGCCATGGTGCCCTCCCGCAGCCCGGTCAGCGTGACCGGCACCCGGACGGACGCTTCGCGGTTCTCGCTGGAGTAGACATAGACCCACAGGGCCACCGCGATAAACACGCTTAATATTTTCAGTGCTGTGTCGTTCATCGTTCTACTCCCCCTTGTCGGGCGTGAGGAGGTTTTCCAGTGTTTCCTGGAGGCTTTCGGTATCAAGTTCCGTGGAGATCACGCCTCCGGAGACGACCGAGATGGTGCCCCTTTCCTCGCTCACAACAACCACCACGGCGTCCGTCTCTTCGGTAATGCCGATGGCCGCGCGGTGCCGTGTGCCGAACTGCTTGTTTATATCCTCTCTCTTGGTTAAGGGGAGGATACATCCCGCATAGGCCAGTCTGGAGCCGTTTATGACCACGGCGCCGTCGTGCAGCGGCGAGTAGGGGATGAAAATGCTGATCAATAAGTCTCTGCTTATCTCACTGTCAAGCGTCTGACCGATGGTTATCATGGGGGCGAGGTCTATCCTGCGCTGAAGGACGACGAGGGCGCCAATCTGCCTGTTGGCGAGAATTGTGACGGCGCGTATGATTTCGTCCATCATTTTGCTGGTGGTGGTTTTGTTCACGCCGAAAAAGCGCGTTTCGCCGAGGGCCACAAGGGCGCGGCGCAGTTCGGGCTGAAAAAGAATGATTATCATTATGAAAAAATAACCGGTGAAGTTGGAAAGTATCCAGCTTGTGGTACGCAGGCCGACTATTTTGGAGACGACGAGCAGCAGCAGCAGGGAGACGATGGACACCACCATGTAGATGGTGCGGCTGCCGCGCATGAGCTGCAGGATTTTGTACGTGGCGAATGAGATGATCGCCACATCAATGGCGTCATATATGGTTAATGATGAAAACACGTTTCTGATGACATCCTGCATGTATATGTCCTTCGCTGTTCCCGGCCCCGGGGGGCTTTCCGCCGTGGCGTTGAAACCGCCGCCCCGTTCCCGGCGGCCGTTTTATTCTCCGTTATTAATGACGGAGGATTAACGCATGGCCTCCGCGATCTTTACCGCTTCGCAGCACCGCCCGACCTCATGTGTACGAATAATTTTCGCCCCGTTCAGGATAGCCGCCGTTTCCGCCGCCAGCGTGCCTGCTCCTCTCTCCGCCGCCGGTCTTCCGGTGGCGCCGCCTATCATCGACTTCCGTGATATCCCCACCAGAAGCGGATAATCTAAACTACACAACTCTTTAAGATATTTCAACAACAAGTAATTCTCTTTTAAACTTTTTTTGAAACCGAAGCCGGGGTCGATTATAATCCGTTCTCTGCCGATACCGGCTTTCACCGCCTGCTCCGTTTTATTTTGGAAAAAAATCTTCACGCTTTGCATCAGATCTCCCGCCGCGTCCTCATTGTGCATTATGCAAACGCCCGCCTGAAACTCAGCGCACAGTTCCGCAATCCGCGTGTCCGCCAGCCCGGACTGGTCGTTTATCATATCCGCGCCCAGTTCCAGCGCGGCTTTAGCCACCCCGTAGCGCCACGTGTCCGCGGAAACGAAACCGCCGTACTCCGCCGCGATTCTGACCGCGGTTTTCACAGCGGGGAGAAGTCTTTCCAGCTCATCCTCCACCGGCGGCACCGTATGCCCCGGCCTTGTGGAGACGGCGCCGATGTCGGCGACAAGGCCACCCTCTTCGAAAATAGCTCTGAGTCTTGCTTCCTGCGCCAGTGGAGAGGTATAGAGGCCGCCGTCGCTGAAAGAATCAGGGGTGACGTTCATTATTCCCATCACGCGGGGCGTATCCAGTGCCAGCGCCCGGCCGCGCATATCTAAAATCCCGGCGGGTTCCTGTTTTAAAAGTTTTTCAAGTTCCGACGCCAAAAGAGGCAAGGAAAATCCTTGCCTCTTAAGCCTTGGTATCAGCAGTTTAAGGCCCCGAACGGAGCCGAGGATGATTACGTCCGTGGCCTCCACTGAGCAGGTCACGGAGCCGCGGCATACGGCGGCGTCAATGCCGGATGCCAGTGCTTCCTGCTTTATAATATTGGCGGTGCCCGATGGCACGCCGGATATTCTCACCGGAAGGCTGACTCCTTTCTCCCACATGTTAAACGCGAAGGGATCAGCCCCGATATCTTCAATCTGCGACGTCAGCCTCTTCCCGTTTGGGGACAACGTTGACAGTCGCCATTTTGCGCCATTTTTCATCAGCGTACTCTTTTATCAGATTATCCACGTCAACCGCGAGGATTGTTTCTTTCTCCAGCAGCATTTCGGTCATTTTATCCAGCAGGAGCCTGTTTTCCTTCAGTATTTCATAGGCCTGCTGATAGCAGTCGTCCACTATTTTGCGCACTTCCTGGTCTATCATCACGGCGGTCTGTTCGCTGTAGTTCTTGTGGGTGGCGACATCTTTGCCGAGGAAGATGGCTTCTTCTTTCCTGCCGTATGAAAGCGGGCCTATCAGCTCGCTCATGCCGTACACTGTGACCATGCGCTGGGCTATATCGGTGGACTGCTGGATATCCGAACGCGCGCCGGTGGTGTAATGGCCGAACACAAGGCTCTCCGCCGCGCGTCCGCCCATAGACAGCGTGATTATGGCCACCAGATGCTCTCTGGACTCGTAGGAGCGCTCCTCCGGCAGCAGGGATGTGTAGCCGCCCGCCATTCCCCGGGGGATAATGGTAACTTTATGCACCGGTGTGGAGTTGGGAGTCATGCTGGCCACGATGGCGTGTCCCGCTTCATGATAGGCGGTAATGTTCTTCTCTTTTTCAGTGATGGCGTTGTTTTTTCGCGCCTTGCCCATAGTAATCTTGTCCCGCGCCTCGTCGAAGTCGGCGCTTTCGACCTTATCCTTGCCCGCGCGGGCGGCCATGAGGGCGGCCTCGTTAACAAGGTTTGCTATATCGGCGCCGGAAAAACCCGGTGTGCCGCGCGCCACAACCTCAAGGTTCACCTCGTTTGCTATCGGCACTTTGGCTATATGTACTTTCAGGATCTCCATGCGCCCTTTGTAATCTGGCAGCGGCACGACCACCTGCCTGTCAAAGCGGCCGGGGCGCAGAAGCGCCGGGTCGAGCACGTCTGGGCGGTTTGTGGCGGCGATGAGGATAACCCCTTCGGTGGATTCGAAGCCGTCCATCTCAACCAGGAGGGCGTTCAGAGTCTGTTCGCGCTCGTCATGGCCGCCTCCCAGCCCCGCGCCGCGGTGACGGCCCACGGCGTCTATCTCGTCCATGAATATTATACAGGGGGCGTTTTTTTTGCCCTGTTCAAAAAGGTCGCGTATCCGCGCGGCGCCGACGCCCACAAACATCTCCACAAAGTCGGAACCGCTGATGGAGAAGAAGGCCACGCCCGCCTCTCCGGCCACAGCCCTTGCCAGCAGGGTTTTACCTGTTCCCGGAGGGCCCACAAGGAGCACCCCTTTGGGTATCCTGCCGCCGAGGCGCTGAAACTTCGCCGGTTCTTTGAGGAATTCGACGATCTCTTCCAGCTCGTCTTTCGCCTCATCCACGCCGGCGACGTCTTTGAAGGTGATTTTCTGCTGATCCTGCACCAGCATACGGGCGCGGCTTTTGCCGAAGGAGAACGCCTTGTTCCCCGCCCCGCCCTGCATATTGCGCATAAAGAATATCCAGAGCCCTATCAGAAGCATTATGGGGAGCCACGAGATGAGCACCGTCATATACCACGGGCTGGAGTCAGGCGGCTGGGCCGTCGTTTTAACGTTGTGCTCCCGCAGGATGTCCACCATCTGTGCGTCATCGGGGGAGTAGGTGTCAAACTGCGTGCCGTCCTTCAGCTCGCCGGTGATCCGTTTTTCCTTGATCGTAACGCTGGTGACGTTATCCGCGGAGACCTGCGTTATAAACTCCGAATAGGGGATTTCCGTGCGCACCGGCTGTTTATTGCTGAACAACTGGAACAGCATCACCATTGCGATGGCTATAATTATCCATAACGCTACATTTTTGAACATTCAATCATATCCTTTTTAATTAATTCACGCCTTGAACACGATCTTGGCTATATATTTTAAATTGCGGTATTTTCCCGCATAGTCAAGCCCATATCCGACGGCAAATTCATCTTCTATCTCAAAGCCCACGTAGTCGGGTTTTACGTCCGACAAACGCCGGCTGGGCTTGTCCAGCAGGGCGCATACTTTGACGCTGGCCGGTTTGCGCACCTGGAGGGTCTCCATAAGGTAGCCCACGGTGTAGCCGCTGTCCACAATATCTTCCACGATAAGCACGTCCCGCCCTTTCAGCGGCTTGTCTATATCGCACAGCAGGCGCACGGAACCGGAGGTGGCGATGCCCGAAGAGTAGCTGGACACCGAAATAAACGATATCTCCACCGGCAGGTTCACCTCCCGGATGAGATCCGCCAGAAACACGACGCTGCCTTTCAGCACGCCGATCATTAGAAGCGGCTTGTCTTTATAGTCTCCCTGTATACGCTTGCCGAGTTCCGCGACCTTTGCGCGGATATCTTTTTCGGAAATGTATTCTTCAATAGAATAGTCTTGCTGCATATTACCTCTTATATTGAGCGGCCCGCCCATAAACGCGCCGCTCCCGCCGGCCGCGTAAGCAGTACGGCCAAAGGGAGCAGGCTGCGCAATTATATAAACCGGGCTTCCGGCAGTGCCGGAACCGTCTCCCCGTCATCCCGGATCTTAGTCCGGGGTGTCGGAAGTATAAGCGGCCACTTCAATCTTCATTTTCTGTGTATCGGGCAAATACTCCACCCACACAATCTCTCCGCCGCTTTCTATCACCAGCGCGCGGTCCCGTCCATACGGCTCCACCCCGCGTTTTTCGAACATATCTTTCAGTTTTTTCCCGCCGTATCTGTCGCCGTTCTTCCGCGACCGTACACGAAACGCGGTGTCAATCATATCCGGGGGGAACTTCACAAGCCGTCCGTCCGGCAGTTCCGCGCTTTCCGTTCTTTCTGCTTTGTCCACGCAAAACGGGGCCACTGAAACCGCCGGGAAAATACGCACGGTGCGCGGCGCCACCTCGCACAGCCACCCCTCCGGCAGGTTATGCCGGACGGAACGCGGCCGGGAAAGCTGTTCCATCACCGCTCCCGTATGCGCCCGCCCTCCCCTGCACAGGAAAGAGAGCCATTTTCCTATGGCATACATTCGTTCGGGGGCTGAAAAGCTGTCCAGCAGCTTTCTGTCTATGGCCACGCCCCCTTCAGGCATATGAGTCACTGCCTTCGCCGTGCGTTCATCCATCCAGCCTCTCAGGGTGGCGGACTCTGCCTGCACCCTGCCGATGCTGTCCATTATCCCGCTGTCCAGCGATTTCACCGCGGGTATAAGCGTCCGCCGTACCAGATTGCGGACGTAGCGCGGGTCGTCGTTGCTTGAATCGTAGACAGGTGAAAGGCCGTTCCGTTCGAGATATTCTGCAATTTCTTCCGTGCTCACGTTCAAAACGGGGCGAACCAGACGGCCGTTCACAGCCTCTATCCCGCCCAGTGTAAATATAGACGCTCCCGTCATCAGGTCAACAAAAAACGACTCCAACTGGTCGTCCCTTGTGTGCGCGGTCAAAATGCAGGCGCAGCCCGATTTAACCCGCGCTTCTTCCAGCGCTTTGTATCTGTGCTCCCGCGCGGCGTGTTCAACTCCGCGGGCTGAAGCTTCCGGGGTGTGTTTCACATCCACTTCAGCCTCGATGTATGGTATTCCGCGTTCAGAGCACCAGTTTCTGCAAAAATCCGCGTCTCTGCGTGATTCCGCGCCGCGCAGATTGTGATTTACGTGACAGGCGGTTATTTCCCAGCCCATGCGCTCTCTGTGTGTCCAAACATAGTGCAGGAGAGCCAGGGAATCTTTGCCGCCCGAAAAGGCCACCAGAAGCTTCCCGCCCCGGAGCGCCCCGAAGTGTCCCCGGTTTTGGTTTGCCGCCGGTTTTTCCGTCCCCCGGGGCGGGTTAAACAATAAATTCCGGTTTTTTGACATAAAGCTTGTCAAATTCGGCTTTCTTTTTCTCGTAGCCTTTCCGTCCCATTATGCCGTAGGCGAAATCTTTTCCTTCCTCCACCCCCGGCTGGTTGAAGGGGTCTATATTGTTGGCGAGGCCGATTATGGCCACGACGTACTGGAAAATCATGAAGAGCTGTCCCAGTCCGCCTTCGTCCAGCATGGTCAGTTCCAGTTTCATGGACGGCCGCCCCAGTTTGAACAGCGCCGCCTCGGTGGCCTGCATTTCCGCGTTCAAAAGATCGCCCATCTTGAAGCCGGCCATGTAGGAGTAGGCGCTGTGAAGGTCTCCCTTCAGTGTCTTTTCCCCCTCATGGGATGCGAGGCCGATAAAGGTAATAAACTTGTCATCCGGGCCCTCCCGCAGGAGCTGGAGCTGGGAGTGCTGGTCCACGGAGCCCGTCAGGCGCAGCGGTGTCGTGCCGAAGTGCTTCTGCTCTCCGCCGGCGGCCGTATTTTTCCCGAGGCTTTCCCCCCAGAGCTGGCAGAACCACTCCGAAAACTTGATCAGCCGGGACGAGTACGGCATCAGCGCGGTTATATTGCGCCCCTGATCCATAAAATGCATATATATCGCCGCCATGGTCAGGAACTGTTTCCAGTCGCTTTCCACAACTTTGGCGGCGCCGTCAAGGATTCTGTCTATGTCGATACCCAGGATGGCCGCGGGCAGAAGCCCTACCGGGGACAGAACGGAGTACCGCCCGCCGATATTGTCCCCCAGCGTCATGGAGCGCACCCCTTTGTCCGTGGCGAATTCGCGCAGGGGCCCTTTTTTAGGGTCGGTGATCACCATGATATGTTTTTTCATATCCTGGGTCTTGGATTTGAGCCATTCATAAACCAGAGCGAAGTTCACAGCGGTCTCCACGGTGCCGCCGGACTTGGAAATCACCAGTACGAAAGTGTCTTCCTGATTGCAGTATTTCAGCACCGAGTTCACAAGGGAGGGGTCGGCGTTATCGAGTAGCCAGTACCGGGGAAAGCTGCGCCTGTCAGTAAAAGAGAGGCTGTTGTACCCGTGGGGCAGCATGGCGTTGACGATCGCCTCAAATCCGAGAGAGGAGCCGCCTATCCCTATAACGATAAGGTCGTTGTATTTGCGGGAAAGCTCTTTGGCAACGGTTTTTATCTCGTCAGTGTTCTGATAGGGCAGTTCGGTGAAGCCCACCGCTTTGGCTTTGACCATATCGGTAAGCCTGCCGAAGCCCTGCCGCGCTTTTTCAGTCTGTGCGTCGAGCTGTTCTTCGGAAATCCCGCACTCCACGTTTTTCCGTGCGGAAAAGTTGTAATCCAGGGATAATTTAGCCATACAAACACCTCTGATTATCGGGCGGCCGTTTTCATCTGCGCTAATCCCGCACCCTATCCGGCCCTATTCCAAAAAGGCGAGAGCTTCACGGACGGAACCGGTCACAGTAACATTACCTAGCACATTTAGAAAATACTTTCCATAACTTTTAGTCAAAATCCTGTCGTCAAAGACCGCGCATACGCCCCGGTCGCTCTCGTGCCGTATCAGCCGCCCCGCCGCCTGCTTAAAGTACAGCACGGCTCTGGGCAGGTTATAGTTGGCAAAGGGGTTGCCCATCTCCTCTTCCACCTGTCTGGCCTTCATTGAAAGGTACAGGTCGTGAGGGTATTCAAAGGGGAGTTTGTCTATGATGACGCACCGGAAATCGCCTCCGGCAAGGTCAAGTCCCTCCCGCAGCGTTGCACAGCCTATGAGTACAATGTTTTCGTTGGATATGAATGTGCTCCAGTCGCCGTCGTTCTGCGAGAAAACGGCTTTCTCATTCTGAACCGACGCTATATGCCCGATCAGGTACTCCATGCGGCGGAGGCTGTTGCAGATAACCAGCACAGACCCGCGCACACCCATGATAAGCTCCAGCATAATCTCGTCCTGTCGGTCTTTCAGGCCTTCGGGCACGAGCAGCCTGGCCTGCCTGCTCATTTCAAACACGGGGGGCAGGCTGGCGACGGTGACCTTGCCGGCATCCAGGCCCGTCTCCCGCATAAAATAATCGAAAGAGCCGTTGGTGCTGAGAGTGGCGCTGATAAAAAGCGAGGAAAGGGATACATTGTAGAGCCCGTCGATGAAGCTGCCCCCGGATTCCAGCGGCACATATTTGAGCGACACGTCCCGCCCCCGCTGCTCCGCGAAACGCAGCCCCTCTTCATCGCCGTTCAGCAGTGCGAAAGAGGTTTCCCACCTGCCGAACTCGTTCTTAAGGTCGCTGTCCTGCGCCAGTTCCACCAGTTCGCGGCAGCTTTCCATAAACGGGACGGCCAGCTCACGCACCTTTTCGTAGAGCACCTTCCCGTCCTCCGCCGTCCGGCGGATCTTTTCCTGCATTCCGAGGAGCTGCTGCAGCTTG